>JAQBNJ010000160.1 GCA_028288645.1 Sediminibacterium sp. | reverse complement strand
ACAATTGTATCATCAAAAAATGTTTGCGCTGGCAGATGGTATGTGGTCAAAATATTATTCAACGCTGCCCAGGCCGAAAGATAGTTTACAGTTGATACAATTGGTGCTGAATAAGATCCAGCTCAATCATGCAAAGCCTGCAGACTTTTTCAATACGGTTAAGAACCAGGTGTACGGGTTAAAAAAATTCATTCTTGAAAAGAAACTATTTGATTTTGATACCAATGCCGCTCCCATTACTGTGAGGTATATGCCGGGCTATGCCAGGGGCGTAACACTTGCAAGCGCCGAATTTATCCCCCCGTATCAAAAACAGGGTGCCACCTATTATAATGTTGATGACCTTACGCTTTACACACCCGAAAAAGCAGAGAGCGCTTTACGGGAAACCAATGAGTATTCTTCACAAATACTGTCTATGCATGAAGCCGTTCCCGGGCATTGTATGCAGGGCATTTATAACAATAAAAAATCGCCTGATGTGGTACGCGCTGTTTTTCAAAACGGCGCCATGACAGAAGGCTGGGCCGTTTACATCGAAAGAATGATGGTTGAAAATGGCTGGGGCAACCATGCGCCGGAAATGGAACTGGTGCTTGATGTATTGGAACTGCGGTCGCTGGCCAATACAATGATTGATTATGAGATGCAATGTCTCAATAAACCCGAAAAAGAAATTGTACAGTTCTTATCCAAAGAATGCTTTCAAACAGATGCACAGGTAAAAGAAAAATATCACAGGGCAACCGTTTCACAGGTACAGCTTTGTTCCTACTATACCGGTGCAACCGCTATCCTGTCCCTACGGGATGAATACAAAAAGAAAATGGGCGATCGGTATAGTTTGAAAGATTTTCATGAAATGTTTTTGAGTTTTGGGAGTTCGCCGGTTAAATACATACGGGAAAGTATGTTGCAATAACGTGTAAGAAAGAATGGCCGCAGGGCGAAAACAAAAAACCCCGACATTTCTGTCAGGGTCTTCGTGGTGTGGGCCGGGATCGAACCGGCGACACAAGGATTTTCAGTCCTTTGCTCTACCGACTGAGCTACCGCACCATTTCGGTTTGGGGTTTGTTGTTTGGGGTTTGTAGTTAGCAAAACCCATGAACACTACCCTCATTCGGGCTGCAAATATAGGGTCACAGGCTTAAATTCAGAAATTATCCACAAAAATTAATTAGGCGCTGCTCTCCGAATTGTTGAAACATCCCACACACCCAGCGTCCACCCCTCCCCTCACAGGGGAGGCCGGGAGGGGTCCGGGTTAAAACTCACAATTCTTCGGCGTCCTCGCAAACGCTATCACATCCCTGATATTCGTCATCCCCGTTACAAACAACACCATCCTTTCAAATCCCAATCCAAATCCAGCATGCGGCACCGTTCCGAATCGGCGGGTATCAAGGTACCAGCTGAGTTCTTCAGCGGGGATATGCATTTCTTTCATGCGCTGCTCGAGTTTATCTAACCTTTCTTCTCTTTGTGAGCCGCCGACTATTTCTCCAATGCCTGGCGCCAAAATATCCATCGCAGCAACCGTCTTTCCATCGTCGTTCTGGCGCATATAGAATGCTTTGATCTCTTTGGGATAGTTTGTTAAGATCACTGGTTTTTTAAAATGTTTTTCTACCAGGTAACGTTCGTGTTCACTCTGCAGGTCCACGCCCCATCCTTCTATGAGGTATTGGAATTTTTTCTTTTTGTTGTGGTTGCTCTCTCTTAGAATATCGATCGCTTCTGTGTATGTCAATCTCTGGAAATCGTTGTTCAATACAAATTCCAGTTTCTCTATCAATCCTAATTCACTGCGTTTGTCCTGTGGTAATTGTTTTTCTTCATCGGCTAATCGCTGAGCAAGAAATTCAAGATCCTCGCGGTTATTATCCATCACATATTTGATCAGGTATTTTATGAACTCTTCGGCGAGATCCATATTGTCTTCAAGATCATTGAAAGCAACTTCCGGTTCTATCATCCAGAACTCTGCGAGATGTCGCGTTGTATTCGAATTCTCTGCGCGGAACGTTGGGCCGAATGTATAGATATCACTAAACGCCATCGCACCCAATTCTCCTTCGAGCTGACCGCTTACAGTTAGATTGGTACTCTTTCCAAAAAAGTCTTCTTTAAAATTGATGCTGCCATCTTCATTCTTTGGCGCGCCTTCTAATGGCAGCGTGGTTACACGGAACATTTCTCCTGCACCTTCTGCATCACTCGCTGTGATCACCGGTGTATGTAAATACACAAATCCTTTTTGATTAAAGAACTGGTGCACGGCAAACGCAAGTGAGTGTCGCACGCGAAACACCGATCCGAACGTATTGGTTCTGAAACGCAGGTGTGCTTTCTCTCTTAAAAATTCAAGGCTGTGTTTTTTAGGCTGCAATGGATATTTTTCCGCATCACTATCTCCCAACACTTCAATACTTGTTGCTTTTACTTCGAGTGATTGTCCTTTCCCAACAGACTCAACGATCTCGCCAATTACTTTTAACGATGCATTGGTTGTGATCCTTTTCAACAACGCATCCTCAAACGATCCCAGTGTAGCTACTACCTGTAAATTGTTATTAGTACTCCCATCATTTAATGCTATGAACTGGTTGTTGCGGAATGTGCGCACCCAACCCATTACGGTTACCTGTTCTCCCGCTTTGCCTGTTGCGAGAAGTTGTTTGATCTTAGTTCGTTTGTTGAACATGTTTTTGTTTTTATTACAGAGAGATCAGAAAGTCTGGAGGCCGGAGTTAGAAGTCTGGGCTATTTCATACAGACTCCATCCCGAATTATTCGGGATAACTCCAGATTTTTCATTTCCGGGTTGCAAAGATAACGAACAACCCCTCCGCAACCCGTTTTAACACCCATTCTTCCCTAAAACCCGGTATTTTTTCTTGTTTTCCCAAAAAACTGGCTTAACATTGCAACGGAAACCAAACCAGTTCTGTCAATCACTTAGCTCGCGACACACCGGTTTACTCTCTTTCCGATCAAAAAAATACAAACCCCAATCTATCTGAGTTCCGATTTCTTTAGACTGGATTTTTAACCTTTGACAATTTGAATTTCCCCTATCAACAGATTTTATTCTTATGTACGACATTTTGCAATTAAATG
>JAQBNJ010000098.1 GCA_028288645.1 Sediminibacterium sp. | reverse complement strand
TGACGATGAGAGCCGCGTAAAAAGTTTTTTATTGAAGGGCGCCGGCTATACGATGGGCTATCTTTCATTACCTGCATTTTATACAGATTGGGATAACCAGCAAAATAATATCAAAGGCTGCGCAAACGATGTTGCCAAAGAGATCATCCGTTTGAAAAAAGAAAACATCAATGGATTGGTACTTGATCTTCGTTACAACGGTGGTGGCTCCATGCAGGAAGCCGTTGAGTTAGCGGGTATTTTTATTGATGCGGGCCCTGTTGCACAGATCGCTCCTTCCGGTGGCAAAGTGTACACATTGAAAGATGTGAATCGCGGTACTATTTATGATGGCCCGTTGCTGTTGTTGGTGAACGGCGCGAGTGCGTCTGCATCCGAACTGGTAGCCGGCACTTTACAGGATTACCATCGCGCAGTGATCATGGGCACACCCACTTATGGAAAAGCTACAGGACAGGTGATACTTCCGCTTGATACACTAACAAAACCCGGCGCATCACAACAGGGAAGCATGGCACAAACATTTTTAAAACTCACCATCGAAAAATTATACCGTATTACCGGCGCAACAGCGCAGGGCGATGGTGTGATACCGGATATCCGGTTACCCGATCTTGCAGAAGTGATGATGAAACATGAATCCACACAACCCGCCGTTTTGCAGGCGCCACGCATCGAGGCAAATCGCTTTTACACGCCCTATGCGGCCGACAGCCTTTCCTTTTTTGTATACAGGGGCCGGGCGATCGCGGATACTTCTGCCTGGTATAGCAATGTGAAAAAAAATACGGTATTGATGAAAGATCTGGAACAGAAAAAAGATATTTCATTACAATTGCAACAGGTTTTGCAGCGGAAAGCAAAAGAAGAAGTATTGGAAAAACAATTTGATGCGATGGAGCACGGAATTACCAGTTTGTTCACCGTGCAAAACCCGCAAACAGAAGAGCAAAAATTAAAATTGCTCCCCGGGCTGAGAATAATGAATGAGAAATGGAAACTGTCATTGCTTACAGATCCCTGGATTGGAACTGCATTCCAGGTATTATCATCAAAAAAATAAAGCGCTAATACTTACAATAATTATAAAACTGTTTATGAGAACCAAAATTCAACACATCCTGTTTTTTGTTTACGTGCTATTGATATCAACTACTGCCGCATCTGCGCAAGATGATCCCGGCAGTTATATGACCTCTGTGAGTAGTGCACATGTAGAGATGAACCAGAAATACATGGCTTACATGAGTGCCGCAGCACATGGCAGGCGTGCCCGCAAAGTAGAGAAACTGAGACAGGCCGCGCTTACCAGCATTACCAACAGCAGGTATAAAACCATGGATCTGCCTTATTACAAAGGCGACAATACACTTCGGCAAAGCAGTATTGATTATATCAATCTCTGCTATAACGTTTTCAACGAAGACTACAGCAAGATCGTAAACCTGGAAGAGATCGCCGAACAATCGATCGATAAAATGGAAGCGTATATTTTATTGCAGGAAAAGACCAATGAAAAGGTCAGGCAGGCCACAGATAAAATGAACACTGCCAACAAAGCATTTGCTGCAAAATACAACGTAAAACTGATCGACAGCCAGGATGAACTGGGTGAGAAAATGGATAAAGCGGGCAAGCTGAACCACTATGTGAACCAGGTATACATGGTATTCTTCAAGGCCAATTTCCAGGATGCGGAGATGGTGAAGTATATGAATGATAAAAAAGTAAATGATATTGAACAGGCGCGCTCAGCTTTATTGAAATATGCCACAGAGGGACTTATCGCATTAGATGCCCTGCGAACTTTTGAAGGTAATGGACAACTGGCAAATGCCTGCAGGCAGTTGCTGAACTTTTATAAAACTTCTGCTGAAACCAATGTTCCGAAAATGCTTGATTTTTATTTGAAGCAGGATAGTTTCGAAAAACTTAAAAAGAGCTTTGAAGCAAAATCCAGCAAAACAAAAGAAGATGTGGATGCATATAATACCGGCGTAAAAGAGATCAACAATGCCAGCAACCAATTCAACCAGTTAAATGCAAATGCAAATAACGGCCGCACACAATTGTTACAGGCTTTTGAAGCGGCGGAAAAAGCATTTAATGATGCGCATATGCCTTACTACAAATAATGTGCTGTGCAAATAGATAAAGTTGCCTAAGGCTGAGGTTTAAAGCTGGAACGCAAAGTCCGCTATGTACCGCAAAGCCCCTTTAGGAAACCTTTGCGTACTTTGCGAAACCTTTGCGGGCTTTGTGTTCCAGCTTTTCTTCTACACCTATTGACTACAAAAAATGTACATCGGACTTTCCGTTATCAAAAAATGCCATTATTTACCAGCCGGTCTATGATACCTGATCGGTGGTGCAGGCTCTTTCTTCAATTGTATTCCCTGCGTAGGCAGTAACCGCAAAGCTTCTTGTACTGCTTTTTCTTTTTCTTAGCGCCCTGGCTCCTTTGCGCCTTTGCGTGAAACCGAACAGTTTGCTGTGAGAAATTGCCTATCTTAATCGTCTATATAAAAATAACTATGCATAAAATATTAATAGTTGTAATGACAGTTTTGTCGCTGAATTTGTATGCACAGAATAAGTCGCTCATACCCAATCCCAATACAGCGTATCAGCCGCCTGCTTTTGCAGCGTCGGACCGGTTAAAAAAGATAGAGACCTACTTTCCTGTTGTTGAAAAAATTTACCGGGAGTATGCAGAGAAGAATCATTTTCCAGGTTATGCATTCGGCATTCTGCTTGATGGAAAATTAGTGTATTCAGGAAGTGGCGGTTATTCAGATATCGATAAAAAAATTCCTGCCACAACAAAGTCTATGTTCCGTATCGCATCTATGAGCAAGAGTTTCACTGCGATGGCCATTATGAAACTGCGTGATGAAGGCAAACTGAAACTGGATGATCCTGTGTATCTGTATATACCTGAAATGAAAGGACAAAAATTAACAAGCGATGCACCTGAGATCACGATCAAAAACCTGCTAACGCATTCAGCAGGATTTCCGGAAGACAATCCATGGGGCGATAGACAACTGGCAGATACGGATGCTGATCTCATCGCGTTGATCAAAAAAGGAATCTCGTTTTCCAATGACCCGGGGCTCACGTATGAATACAGCAATATGGGTTTTGCGATGTTGGGATACATCATTAAAAAAGTAACCGGCACACCCTACAGCGAATACATCGCAAAAAATATCTGGAAACCATTGGGTATGAACCAGGCAGAATGGGAATATACAAAAGTGCCCGCCAATGAACTCGCTCATGGTTATCGCTGGATCAATGATAATTGGCGCGAAGAAACATTGCTGCATGACGGGATCTACGGAGCGATGGGCGGAATGATCACATCGATAGAATCATTCAGCAAATATGTTGCGTTACATCAATCAGCATGGCCACCAAGCAATGCCGCTGATGCGGGGCCCGTAAAAAGAAGTTCTATTAGGGAAATGCACCAGCCCTGGCGCTTTGCATCACTCAATGCAAATTATAAATATCCCAGCGGCCGCGGTTGCCCGCAGGCGGCTGCTTACGCATATGGCTTGCGCTGGACAAAAGATTGTGAATCGCGCGAAACTGTTGGCCATAGCGGGGGCCTTCCGGGTTTTGGCAGTAACTGGGCAATATTGCCTGAATATGGTTTGGGTGTGATCTATTTTGGAAATGTTACTTACGCACCCGCCTCCACACCTAATATAATGGTGATGGATACTTTGATCAGGATGGCACAATTGAAATCAAGACAACTCACGCCATCAAACATATTAACGCAAAGAAGAAATGAGCTCGTAAAACTGCTTCCAGATTTTACCAACGCAACCACTTCAGGCATCTTCGCAGAAAATTTCTTCTCCGATTATTTTACGGATGAGATGAAGAAAGATGCGAATGTTGCATTTGCCAAAGCAGGAAAGATCATAAACGTAAGAGAGGTAGTTCCTGAAAACCAGTTGCGGGGGTATTTTATTATGGAAGGAGAAAAAGCAAATGTGCGCGTGAGTTTTACATTGACACCTGAGAACCCGGCTTTGATACAGGAGTATCGGTTAAGTTCGGTGGAGAGATAAAGTTAAAAATTAATAGTTAATAATTATAGTGCAAGACTCCGACAATATTGATCTGTACTATTAACTATTAACTATTAACTATTAACTGCCTCACTGAACGATCAACTTATCTGTATACGACTTCTTTGTTGCCATGTTGATCAACCTGATATAATAAATACCTGAAGCAACATTTGCAGGTAATTGCAAATTGATAGTCTCCTTTTTTACAGTTGTTGTGTTCTCTTCTATCTGCAATAGCCTTGATGTATTGTCAAACAACTGCACCTGGTAACTGCCGATCTCCTTTATAGAAAGATGAATGACAGAATTTTTTATAGCCGGGTTTGGATATATTTTCAATGGATTCGCCAGAATTTTAAAAGGGGAAGGTGTGTCTAATACTTTCCTGATGATTGCAACAGCGGTATCTTTTTTAGTTACACTTCTATAGGATGTGACACCTCCTGCAATCATGCAGATGCTCCTGGAAGCATAGGAGATTACGGATACTTCAGGCAGTATATTTACTTTAGGTTTCATAAAGACCTTCAACTCTACTTCATCCTCGATAAGATCAATAACAGAATGATCATCGATATACCCAACGGATCTGAATGTTATGGGAAGTTTATCTCCTTTTGCAGACGTAGTTATTTCAAAATGTCCTTTTTGATCTGCGTAACCGATTACCGCGTCATTGCCAGAATGAATTGTAGCGCCGGGTAAGGGCTCATTTTTTTCATTCACAACAATACCTTCGAGTTTTATTTTCCGCCCGGATGCAGTGATAACAACTTCTCCTAACCATTGGGGTTGTAGCTGAATAGTTGGCAGAACAATGGTATCTCCTACGATTCTTTTAACAACAGGTTGTTTCTTGATCTCAGGTTTTTTAGGTTGTTCAATTTTTACTTTCCCTATCAGCTCAGTACATTCTCCTTTTTTCTGCGCCTGACTTTTGCTAACCATGATCAATGACGTAATACTCGCTATCGCCCATTTCCATCCCTTCTTTTTTTCAATTTTTGTTTCCTGTAACGGCCGCTCCAGTTGTTCGGTATTGAACCGTCCACAAGTATTTCCTGTGGATCTTTTAAAGAAATTCAATACTTCCACATCTGATAGTAAAGAGAAATCAACTACTTCTTTACTGCAGCTTGCACAAAATCTTCCTTTGTCAACGGATGTCATCGCATCCCAGTTCTCATGGCAGGGCTTGGGTATTTGCAGGTAGAGTTCTGTCTTCATAGCAATAGCATTTTAAATGAGATGCCAGTGCCGTGAGAATTACATAAATTGATCTATAAAAAATTTATAGTTGCGCTTAAAGCAAGCAAACGTGCATTTGGATCTACAGATAGGATCATAGTTTTTTCATCTCTCCTCTCTGTTCATTATTAATAAACCAGATCTTGGTAACGTTGCCAGCCGCATCTAATTCAAATTCCAACTGTCGGTTGCTATCATCTGCGTAAAAGAATTTTGTATTTGATTCAGGTTTCAGTTCAATATCCGGGCTGCCATTTCGGTGACGGTAGAGTTTATTATTTTTTTTGATCACTTCGAGTGTAAGGCCCGCATTGTATTTGCCAACAAACTTGTCTAAGAGAGAAGGATCGATAGCCACTTCTTTATGTTCATAAGGCGTTTCAACCGGAATATCAAAAACAATATCTGCCAATCCTTCTGAAAGCCC
>JAQBNJ010000063.1 GCA_028288645.1 Sediminibacterium sp. | reverse complement strand
TCCTTATAAGGAAATATGGTTTCTATGCCTCCCTGGTTAAGTAATACAGTGGATGTTTGGAATGGATTATCCGGGGTTGTTACATTAAATACTTTCAGGTCAGTAGTAGCAACCGTGTACATCCTGTTATTCTGCAGGGCAAACCTTGCGAGTGAACCGGCAATTCCAATTCCTGAACCGGCTGAAGAAAAAGCAATAGCTGATTGCGAACCGGGAAAATTTGCAGACATAAAAATTATACTGTTATCCGTTAACCCGTTTGTTAATGTGCCGCTGAATCCTCTTGTAACAGCAGTATCTACCTTGATCCATTCTTTGATCACCATTGAGGTATCCGGGTTAAACCACTGGTAATACCTTATCGGGAAAACACCCTTCAGAAATTGTTTTAACGCTACATGCGCAGGGTCTGCAATATCAATAGTAACAAGATTCGAATAACAATCGGCATACAAATAATTTCCATTGATGGCAAGATCCACGCAACCCGGGATATCAATAAAAGCCAGGTTCACCGGTTTGGCGGCGTCAGCAATATCAATCACATGAATGCCTTTATCTATTTCATTCAGAAAAACATAATGGCCCTTTACAACGATCTTTCCCGGTTGTACAAGCGCTGTTGGTGCGCCGCTTTTAATACTGTTCTTGATTTCGGTACTCGTCCAATATACCGGCCTGTAAAGCGTGTAGTGTTCAGTTACAGAATCTTTCATACAGGCAGCCGCTAAAAGTATTGCAGCAAGCAGGAAAAGAAAATATCGTTTCATATAAATGCTTTTGCAGTTGACACAGACATTATGACAAGCGTTGCATTTCTATTTTTTCTTTTTCGGAAGAACAAACGAAGCTCTTACAGCAGACAGAAACAAATGTTGCCCGCCACCCGGCTGGCTTGTCAGATTGGAGAGGCTGTACTGCCAATGAGGGCCTATATACAGGAATGGCTCTTTCCCGATCGATAGATCGATGCCTGTTGAAATATAGGATTGTGTTTTTGTATACAGCGCATTGTTACTGAATAATTTCCTTGTGACCGGATCGAAATGAAGCCCGTTTGTTGCAGCAAGGATATTTATGCCGGCGCCCAATTGCCATTGAAGATCTATCTTCTTAAACAACCTGAAAGGTGTGAACAGATCGGCGCCTAAACGGAGAAAATGGTATTTGCTCGTATAGGCGATACTATCAGTACTATTGTAATAGTAACTTGAATAAACTGACCCAGTTAAAGTACTAAACCAGGCGGCAGTACCATTGAACGCACTGGTAAGCGCAGAGTCAACCCTTTTCCCCACATTCATCCTTGTTTGCAGCAATGAATAACCTGCCGAAATACCGAGGCGATGCTTTTTACTGATCTGTTTGGTTGCCTGTAGCTGTATTCCAAAAGCAGGTGCATCTTTTATAGTTGGTTCTTTGCCTGCAAAAGCCTGGTTATTGTTACTGTTATTTGGCGTACTAACAGCGAAGTCATTCGCTGTTGAAAAACCAACAGGCAGCGATTTACGCAAACCGCCTGAACCTGCTTCGGCAACGATGCTCCACTGCCATTTATTTTTTTTAGTACTCACAGTTGCGGGGGCAGCCGGCGCTTCGTTTTGTAACGTTGGTGTAACAGGAGGCGTTTCAGCTTGTTTTGTTTTTTCTTCATTTCCGTTTGAGACCAATGCAGAATCTTTGGGCCGTGTATTTTGTTTGGTTACAGGAGTTTCTTTTTCGATGCCCTTTCTATTGTCTCCTGAAATATCGTTGTCTGTGGCCCTGGTTGTGATAGTGGCGGATGATGGTTTGGGATCATCATAATTCTGGTTAGTGTCTTTGGACTTAAGAAGCACCCTGCTTTGCGTATTCTTCTCAGCCAACACATCATGGCTGGTTTGAACTTTCGCAGGAATATTCTTATCGATATGATTAACCGTCTGATGCAGGCCGGTTCTATTTTTCATCGGTTCGCCTGATGCAACTGAAGTAGTAGCAGGTTCTTCTGTTCTTTTTTGAATTTGTATTTTCGAGATAGCCTGCTTTGTATCTTCTGTTTTTAAAATTTCTTTGGTTTCTTCTTTTTGTGACGATCGTATTTGAGCCGGTATTTTAGCTATCCGTGTTTCTCCATCCTGGCTAAAATGATTATATCCCCAGAAAGCTGCGCCTGCGCCTCCTGCCAGCAGGAATAACCATACAAGCCAGCGGCGCTTTCTTTCTTTGTGTAAGGCAGCCTCCACTATGGGCCATACAGAAGCATCCGGTTTCAGCCGGAGCGCTGACAGCTCTTCTTTTACCTGTTGTTCAAAAGATTTATCGGCCATAACTACCTTTTTTTTCGTTATCAGAATATTTCTCCAGCCAGTTGATCAATAAGGCCCGCGCCCGCGCGTATTGCGAACGGCTCGTGCCTTCGTTGATGCCAAGTATCTTCCCGATCTCCCCATGACTGTATCCCTCCACCGCATATAAATTGAAAATAGTTTGATAGCCCGGTGGCAGTTGCCTCACCAGGTTCAACAGGTCCTTCATATTCAGTTTTATTTCGGGTTCAGCCGTGATAACAGGGTGCAACTGGCTGTCCTCAAAACCCAGGTCCAGCTGGTAGCGAGGTTTGCGTTTGAGATAATTGATCGCAGTATTTACCATGATGCGCCTGATCCATGCTCCCAGGTCGCCTTCCATTTTGTATTGATATAGGTTCCTGAAAACCTTAATAAAGCCCTGCTGCAACACTTCTTCCGCATCGTTCATGCTTTTGGTATACCTGTAACAAACGCCAAGCATGCTCTCAGCAAACAGTTCATACAACTGCTTCTGGGCAACCGCATTGTTCTTTAAACAGTCTTTTACCAGTTTATGCTGATCATCCATTCTTCAGGCTTCGTTTGTTTGACACAGGACGGTAAATGTCCGTTGCATCGACGCTAAATAATTTCCGATCGTAAAATTAATGATTCGGTTCCTCTCCTTTATTCATTCCACCCCTAAGAACGGAGAGCATATTTCACGCAAAGGCGCCAAGGAGCAAAGCTGCAAAGGGTTTTTCTTAACACCTTTGCCTCTTTGCGCCTTTGCGTGAAAGCTATCACCCCTACATTTGTGCTATGAGTTTAGCTGACAGAGATAAACAGGTGATATGGCATCCTTTTACACAGCAAAAGAATATGGTTGCGCCCATCCCTATCGTAAAAGGCTCGGGAAGCCTTTTGTTTGCAGAAGATGGAAGCAGTTATATTGATGCGATCAGCAGCTGGTGGGTGACCCTGCACGGTCATGCACATCCTTATATTGCTGAAAAGATCTACCGGCAGGCGCTGCAACTGGAGCAGGTGATCTTTGCCGGGTTTACGCATGAGCCTGCGGTTAGATTGGCAGAAAGATTGCTTCCTATACTCCCGGGAAATTTTGCCAGGATATTTTACAGCGACAATGGTTCTACTTCTACCGAAGTGGCTTTAAAAATGTCCATCCAATACTGGTGGAACAAAGCTGATACCGGCAGGAAAAAAATACTGGCGTTCAAAAACGCGTATCACGGCGATACTTTCGGTGCTATGAGTGTGAGCGACCGAAGTGTATTCACACTCGCATTTCATGATCATTTGTTTGAAGTGATCTTTATCGATACACCTACAAATGAAAATATCAGTGATTTGAAAACCATCATTCACCAACACCGTTCAGAGATCGCCGCATTTATTTATGAACCGTTGGTACAGGGCGCCGGTGGTATGAAGATGTATGATGTGGGTCCAATGAATGAATTATTGGCTACGATAAAACTTGCAGATATCATTTGCATCGCAGACGAAGTGATGACGGGGTTTGGCAGAACTGGTAAATTATTTGCCAGTAAGTATCTTACTGAAAAACCTGATATCATTTGTCTCAGTAAAGGATTAACAGGCGGAACAATGGCTTTAGGTGTTACTGCATGCAATGATAAAATCTACGGGGCCTATATGAATGATGACAAATACAAAACATTTTTTCACGGTCATTCTTTCACGGCAAATCCATTGGCCTGTACTGCGGCGCTCGCCAGTCTTGA
>JAQBNJ010000005.1 GCA_028288645.1 Sediminibacterium sp. | reverse complement strand
AGTTTCGTTCTCCATTATTTTATAAGCAGTGACAGTACGGAATATTTTACAGGAAAAGCTTCCTCCGCTGTTGGGGTCAGTCCGAATGCACCCGGTGCTTTATTGGTTCTGCAAAAGATGAGTAATAGCCTGTATAGAAACGTAGACGATTATTTTCCTAAATTAAGTAAACTGATAGAAAAAGGTGAGACCAGTGAAAAGACTGTTTTTTTTGCCGACCAGATTTCATCCGCAACTGTAACAGAGAAAAGACTGATGCAGGTTTTAAAAACAATGCTTGATCGAAATCTGCCACTTGATACGAAGTGGTAGCGGTCGGGACGCTAAAGCGGCCTGAACGCTATTGGGTGGGAGTATCATCCTTCCATCTCCACAAATGCATACACGCGTACGTTCTGTAAGGGCTCCATTTAGCAGAGAGTTTCAGCATTTTTTCCTTCATGCCTTTTTTATCTGCTGCATCCAGTTTATATAGTTTTGTCATCGCCTGTTGAATGCCCAGATCATCTACAGCAAAAACATCTTCCCTTCCCAATGTAAACATCAGCAACATTTCAACGGACCATCTACCAATTCCTTTGATCTGCACCAGCAGGTCAATGATCTCATCATTGCCCATCGCTAACAATTTCTTATCGGTGATCTTGTGTTCGATACAGAATGCCGCAACATTCTGCACATAACTCACTTTCGCATTACTCAGCCCGATGGAACGGAGTGTCTCGGGAGGCGTATCCAGTACCTGCTGTGGTTTGGGTTCTTTCCCATTATACAAAGTAAGAAACCGTTTAAAGATCACAGCTGCCACTTTCGTACTTAACTGCTGGCTCATGATACTTGCCATCATACGAACAGGTATATTGGGATGCAGTTTTAATTCATGAATATCTTCACCGATCGTACGGGCCAGCTTTTTGTCTTTTTGTAAATGTGCGATGTACTCCATACGTGAAAGTTATAAAAAAGCTGTGAGCCTTGAGCTATGAGCTGTGAGCTACGAACTATTTTCGCGGGTAACCAGATATCTTTGCCTGGCTCAAAGCTCACAGCTCATGGCTCATAGCTGCCTTATGAATCGCGAAATCAAATTAACCGCAGACGGCTCACACACCATCGCCATTCCCGCAATGAACCTGACCTATCATAGTCACCACGGGGCGATTGCGGAAAGCAGGCATGTATATATTGAAGCAGGACTTTTGACTTTGATCAATGCATCATCTCCCAACCCACTGAACATTCTCGAGATCGGTTTTGGCACTGGATTAAATGCCTTACTCAGTTTGCAGGAAGCTATCAGACTCAAGCAACATATTCATTACACCGCTATCGAATTATTTCCTTTAACGGAAACGGAAATAGCGCAGATCAATCACGGTAAATGCCTGTTGATGGAAAATGATTTCTTACAAATTCATTCATCACCATGGGAAAAAGATATCCGCTTACATGAATTCTTTACGCTGCAAAAAAGAAATATTTCTTTACTTGAATTAAAAGATCTTCATTCCGTTAACTGTATTTATTTTGATGTCTTTGCCCCTACCGACCAACCCGAACTATGGACACAAGCGGTTTTTGAAAATCTTTACCAAATGTTGGCGCCACAAGGCATCCTCGTTACCTACAGCAGTAAAACCGTGATCCGCAGGGCAATGGAGGCTGCGGGATTTACCATACAAAAAATACCCGGCCCGCATGGAAAGCGTGATATGGTAAGAGCGAAGAAAATAGCACGCGGATGAAGCGGATCAAGCGGATTTTCGCGGATCAATTACTGTCGTGTTAAAATCCATAAAAATCCGCTTGATCCGCTTCATCCGTGTGCCATTCCGATAAATATTGTAGCTTAACAGGCAATTACAAGAACATGAAACGCTTTTTGATTCTTTTCTCTCTTTCAGCTATTTTATCGCTAAGCCTTAACGCACAAAACAAAGACGAGCAAACCATCCGCTCCATCCTGGCCGATCAGACCATCCAGTGGAACAAAGGCAATATCGAAGCATTTATGCAGGGATATTGGAAAAGCGACAGTCTTTTGTTTGTAGGAAAAAGCGGCCCGAAGTATGGCTATCAAAATACACTCGAGAGTTATAAAAAAGGTTACCCGGATGCCGCAGCTATGGGTAAACTCAGTTTCGATATCCTGAAAGTACAGAAGCTGTCCCCTGATTGTTATTTTGTTTTGGGCAAATGGGCGCTCAAACGAACTATCGGCGATGTAAGCGGTCATTATACGCTTATCTTTAGAAAGATCAAAAACCAATGGGTGATCGTTTCGGATCATAGCAGTTAATGTAATATTTCATTTGTTTCTGCGACTAATGCGTCAATTCATAAAACTTCAACTATATGGCACTTATTATACTCGGCATTATCCTGTGGATCGCCGGTGTTGTGATCATCAAACAAAAAGAGGAACTGCATAAACTTGGCGCGGGACTGCGCATCGTTGCCTTAATTTTTATCGTACTTGGTTTTATCACTTCCTGTATCAAACAGATAGATGCGGGACAGATCGGTGTAAAATCCCTCTTTGGTAAAGTAGAGGATGATGTCTTGTACAGCGGACTGAATATGGTAAACCCTTTGGTAGAAGTAAAGACCATTGATGTGAAGACCCAGAACTACACCATGAGCGGCGTACACGATGAAGGTGAAAAAGGTGGCGATGATGCCATTCGTGTATTAACGGCAGATGGACTGGAAGTAGTGATCGATCTTACTGCTTTATACCGTGTAGTGGCAGCAGATGCGCCAAAGCTTGTAAAAGAAACCGGGTTGGATTTTAAAGATAAGATCGTTCGCCCGCTTACAAGAACCAAGATCCGCGACAACGCTGTGTATTATACAGCCATTGACCTTTATTCAACCAAGCGCGACCAATTCCAGGCACGCATTTTTGCAAGTATTGAAACTGATTTCAAAAAACGCGGATTGATACTTGAGCAATTATTGATACGCAATATTACTTTACCCAATAATGTAAAAACTTCTATCGAAGAAAAAATAAAAGCAGAGCAGGATGCACAGAAAATGGAATTCGTTC
>JAQBNJ010000004.1 GCA_028288645.1 Sediminibacterium sp. | reverse complement strand
GGCGGCTAATGATTTGATCACTTCGTAATTGTTACGGGTAGCCCCGCTGGGGCATTAGATGCTCGTCGTTGATTATGTGCTACAAAGCGGTTATTTTTTATACTTCGATGCTAATGGTCGCTACAACCTAATAGCTAACACCTAATACCTTCCTCACTTATTCCTCCGTCACCGCCCACGTCTTCTCCCCCTTCTTCATTTTATTCAAAGTTGCGGTATAGGTTTCTTTAGCACCTTCCGGTGCAAGGGCCAACGCTTTTTCCTGCCATTGAATGGCTTCTTTTGTTCTGCCTACCCTGTGCAAGATGTTTGCATAGGTATCCATATACATGTAAACACCAGGAGTTTTCTCATCTTTGATGGAACGTTCGCTCCAGCCAAGTGCGAGGTTAACGCAGGCCATGTCTTTACAATTATCGAATACTGTCCATGCATAAGAATTCAGTTCCGCTGCTGTAGCTTTTTCGCCGAATTTTGTCATGAATAAGCCGAGTTCAGCAGTAAAAGAGGGCCAGTCTTTTGTATTCTGGAAATAAGCCATCTTTCCTTTGCTCAACATCTCATCCGCATTTTTTGAATCTCTCACCCGAACGCTTGTACTTATCGCGTCCCAATCAACCTTTGTTTTTGCATCGAGTGCTTTTGCCATTGGCGAATATACTTCCTGGCTATAAACTGTGTTGTAAACCAGCTTGTTTGCCATATCTGTAAAGTCAGCAGCGAATTGAGGATATTTCTGGCTGGCGCTTGCTACCACCGCAGACGGGTCAGGATTAGGGGTCTTGGCGTTTAACATCTTACGCAAACCCGGGTTCATTTCTTCAGTGGCAATGATATTTACCACGAGTGCTTTAGATTTTCCTGCACCAAGTAATGCATCCATTTTTTCAGCGCTGTTCAACATGAGTTCGAAACCCTTATCTTTTGAAGTGCGGGTAAACTGCGATATGAACTGCGCGTTTTCTTTTGTAAAATAGTCTGTGAGTCCAGCGATATAATCACCGGCAATTTTCAGGCTCATTTTGGTATCGTATGCCGTTTGCGCCATCAGCGCCATCTTACGCGTAAACTCGGCGTCTTTTTGTCCGCCTTCATATTTGCGTAGTTGTGTATAATATTGTGTTTCTGGATTTAATCCATCCTTACCCTTTGCGATAAACATTTTCGCATCCGGCGTTGCTCCTACGGTACGATGTACCACCTGCCCGTTCGGATCGAAAATGAGGTAAGTTGGATAAGCATTGATCGCATATTCTTTCTCAATCTCTTTCATATCTTTTTTCCAGCTCTTCACACGGGCATCGTCATCCGCCGTGCTGTCGAACTGCACTTTTACCGCGAGGAATTTCTCATTGAAGAAATCGCCTGTTTCTTTCAACGGGAATACATTCTTGTCCATATGCTTGCAAGGCCCGCACCAGGTGGTCATGCAATCCATGATGATATACTTGTTTTCTTTTTTTGCCTTGGCGAGGATCTCTGTCCAGCTTCCCTGTTCGAGTCGCAATCCGTCTTTACTTTCAACACTTGCTTCTTTAGTGCCGAGATTATCGCCGGTTTTTTGGGCCAAACCGAACAAAGGCAGTAACAATACCGCCAGAAATATTTTTTTCATAACATAGGGTTTAAGAGGTTAAGTTAGGAAATATCTGTTATTCTTTTCCTGAACTGTGGATAAACGGGCCATAACCCCCTTTTAAAGTCTCAATTTCGGGAACCCGACTCGAAATTTCCCCCTATATTTGCCCCTCTAAAATTTCAGATTAGTGGCTACTAAATTTTCAAAAGAAACCTACCTCTACTGGTATGAACTGATGCAGTTGATTCGCCAGTTCGAGCTGAAAGCTGAAGAAATGTATAAAATGGCCGGTAAGATCCGTGGTTTTTTCCATGCTTACATTGGCCAGGAGGCCCTTGCGGCAGGTTGTATGACCGCCACAGCCGCCGGCGACCCATTCATTACCGCTTACCGCGACCATGGTTTGGGCCTTGCGAAGGGCATGTCGGCAAATTCCTGTATGGCAGAATTGTATGGTAAAGCAACCGGTTGTTCAAAAGGAAAAGGCGGAAGCATGCACTTTTTCAGCCTCGAACACAGGTTTTTTGGCGGACATGGCATTGTTGGCGCGCAGATCGGTACGGGTGCGGGATTGGCTTTCGCTGAAAAATACAATGGCACAGACAATGTTGTTCTCTGTTTCTTCGGAGATGGCGCAGCCCGGCAGGGTATCCTTCATGAGACCTTTAACCTGGCTATGCTGTGGAAATTACCGGTGGTATTTATTTGTGAGAATAACAATTACGCTATGGGTACTTCTATCGAACGTACCAGTAACGTAGTGGATATTTATAAACTGGCCGACGCCTATGACATGCCTGCTGATAAGGTAGATGGCATGACGGCTGAGGCAGTACATGAAAGCGTTGCCCGCGCAGTTAAAAGGGCGCGTGAAGGAGATGGTCCTACCCTTTTGGAAATGAAGACCTACCGTTACAAGGGCCACTCCATCTCTGATCCGCAGAAATACCGTTCCAAGGAAGAAGTGGACGAGTACAAGGATCAGGACCCTATCAACAAAGTAAGAACAACCATTCTTGAAAATAAATTTGCGAATGAAAACGACCTGAAAGCCATTGATGACCGCATTGGCGCAGTGGTAGATGAAAGCGTAAAATTTGCAGAAGAGAGCCCATGGCCGAATGACGATGAGTTGTTGAAAGATGTGTACAAGGACCAGAATTTTGTTTTTGATGTTGACTAATCAGTCAATGGACCATAGACAATGGACCATTGACTAAACAAATCCAAATTTTTAAAATAAAAGTAATGACTGAAGAAAAGAATGCGGCCCTTGTAAGAGTACAGGGCTTTTGGGAAAAGTTTCAAAAACCGGTGATCATTGTAGTGGCGGTGCTGGTAGTAGGTATTGGCGGCTGGTATGCTTATAATGAATATATCCTCAAACCAAAAGAAGAGAAAGCATCAGATGCCTTGTTTAAGGCACAGCAGTATTTTGCCCTCGATTCATCAAACCTGGTATTGAACGGCGATGGCCAGAACAAAGGCGCATTGTACGTGATCAATACCTATGGCGGAACCAAAGCAGGTAATCTTGCTAAATATTATGCAGGGATCAGTTACCTGAAACTGGGCGACTTTAATAATGCAGTAAAATACCTGAAAGATTTTTCGACCGATGCCAAACAGGTACAATTGGTTGCATATGGTTGTTTGGGCGATGCCTATTCTGAATTGAAGAAGAACGATGAAGCCATAGCCAGCTACAAAAAAGCAGCCAGCACTTTTGACAAAGATGAAAGCAATTCAGCCGAATATCTTTTCCGTGCGGCATTATTGGAAGAGACAAGCGGTAAACCAAAAGAAGCATTGGAACTCTACAAAGAACTCAAAGAAAAATTCCCAAAGACCGACAAAGGATTTTTGGCTGATAAATATATCTATCGCTTAAGCGTTGAAAAGAATTAGCAAACTGTAACCCGATGGCTACAAAAGGCAATACATCAGTTAACAAAGGCATCCCCGCAGTAAAGGATGCCTTTGTTGTTATTATCAAGACCGAATGGAACGCGCATATCATCAACAAGCTGGAAGCAGGCGCCAAAAAAATACTCAAGGCAAATAATATCGGCTCCAAAACACTCACCGTTCCCGGCGCTTTCGAGATCCCCTTTACAGTAAAGAATCACTATGCCTATACACCTACCCTGCCCGATGCATATATTGTGTTAGGAACAGTGATACGTGGGGATACACCGCATTTTGACTATGTATGCAAAGCCGTTACCGATGGCGTAGTGCAATTGAATCTTTCACTCGATGTACCCGTGATCTTTGGCGTATTAACGGTAGACAATGAACAACAGGCCCTTGAACGCATTGGCGGAAAACATGGCCATAAAGGTGAAGAGGCAGCTATCACTGCAATAAAAATGATAGCTTTAAACAGGAAACTAAAATAGACCAAACACTGCACACGAATATGAATGTACAATTATTCATCCCCTGTTTTGTTGACCAGTTGTATCCACAGGTAGCTTTTAATATGGTGAAGGTGCTGGAGAAAGCAGGTTGTACCGTATCATACAATACATCGCAAACCTGTTGCGGTCAGCCTGCATTCAATGCGGGCTTCTGGGGTGAAGCAAAAGAAGTTTGCGGGAAGTTTTTAAAAGATTTTTCGGGAACAGATTATATCGTGGCGCCAAGTGCAAGTTGCGTGGGTTTTGTAAGGAATTATTATACTAAATTATTCGAGAACTCACCTGAACTAGCGCTCGTAAAAAAAACAGCTGAAAGAACATTTGAATTTTCTGAGTTCCTCATCCATATTTTAAAGATCGACGACCTGGGAGCGAGCTTCGAAGGCAAAGCTACCTACCATGATAGCTGTGCCGCATTAAGGGAGTGTAAAGTAAAACAGGAACCGCGCCAACTGCTCAGCAAAGTAAAGGGCCTTGAATTAGTAGAGATGGCCGATGTAGAAACCTGCTGTGGTTTCGGCGGAACCTTCGCCGTAAAATTCGAACCCATCAGCATCGCCATGGGCGACCAGAAAATAACCCATGCCGGCGCCACGGGTGCAGAATACATCATCAGTACCGACATGAGTTGTTTGATGCATATTGATGGCTGCGCGAAGCATAAGGGGAAAGAGTTGTATGTGGTGCATTTGGCGGATGTGCTGGCGAGTTGGTGGTGATTGTAATTAATAATTAGTATTTAATAGTTAATAATTACAATTGATAATATG
>JAQBNJ010000567.1 GCA_028288645.1 Sediminibacterium sp. | reverse complement strand
GGTTTCTATAAAACCACCAGTGAGCTTCTTCCATCGAGGATCGAACTCAATGATAGAATGACCAGTAAAGACAATTTAATTGAATACGAAACGATGGCCGGAGACAAATCATACATGGTATTTTTTGTAAGACTCAAACATATTTAATCAACCCCTGAAAAAAAGTAGACTATGAAAAGTGTTTTTTACCTAATGTCGTTCCTATTGCTTGGATATACGTTGAACGCACAGGAAAAGGAATTGCCAAAAAATAAAAGTGCGGATTACTACGACAAATTTGCAGGAGAGCAGATTAAAAAAGATAACTATGCGCTCGCGTTAGAAGCCTCTGCAATGGGTATTGCCATAAACCCTTCAAAACCCTGGTTTTACTATCGACGCGGGGAGATTTATTTGAAGCTGGAAAAGTATGATTCATCCTTTCTGGATTATTCACGTTTCATCAATTCAGTTACTACCAATTCTGAAGCGTACTATAATCGCGGAAAGGCTTATCTATTGTATGGAAGTTATGAGGCTGCCGTTAAAGATTTTCAAAAAGCAGCGGAGATCGATACCGGTTATACGGGTGCATTTTATAATATGGGAAACGCGTATTTTCTAAAAAACGATTTCGAAAATGCGGAACTCCAATACAATTTTTCGGTTGACCGCGAATCTCGCAATCCGGTATACCGCGTTAGCAGGGGATGGTTACATTATAAAACCGCAGCCTATGCAAATGCTGTTACTAATTTTTACGATGCGAAGGAAATTGATCAGAATAATGTAAAACCCTATTACTACCTGATACTGACCCATATTGCAAACAGGAATTATCATGATGCATACTCGGTCTATCTCGAACTAACGCAAAAGAATCTCCAATTGCCGGCAAACGATTCTTCCATGATATTCATGGGAAGTTATGTTGATGCCGTGGTGAATCATATCTACCGCGAAAAAAATACCGAAGCCCTGGCCTTATTAAAAAAAGCAAAAGCAGAATACAACCAGTATAACAAAAATAACAGGGGAATGAAATCTGGCTATTACCCGGCTATCTATGCAGACCTGCTTGGAACCATTGGCTTAATGTATGAAAGATCAGACAGTTTTGCACTCGCTACTGACTATTACACCAAAGCACAATTGCTGAATCCTTATCAAAAAAATTCAAACTTTAAAACCAGTCTCGCCCGGATAGAGGAAAAAATAAAGATTGAAAAAAACAAAGATGTTACACCGCCGGAAATCACATTGATCACACCGATGGCTACCAGGGGACAAGGAGTATTTGCAGATGCCGATCTTTCCGGAAATATATTTATAAGCGGTAAGGCAAAAGATCCCTCGGGCATTGCCTGGGTAAAGATCAATGGTGCACCGGTGCAGAATATAAATGAGGATGGCTCTTTTTCTGCGAGTGTGAAAGTGAAAGACAAGTTCACCATACAGGCCGCAGACAGGAACGGGAACACGGAAGCAGCCACCACTTTTACCATTACAAAGATGTCGTACAAACAGCCAGACGGATCGGATATCCCACCAATACCTGCCGATGCTGCACCAAAGTTTCATGCCATTCTGATCGCAGAAAGCGACTATGATGGAAAAACATGGAACAAACTTCCATCAACCACCAAAGAATTAACTGAGCTGACAACCGTACTCGTAGAAAAATACAATTTTGATGCAGCCAATATCGATACGCTTTTCAACAAGGGAAAAGCCGATATCATGGATAAGCTTAGCAGCAAATTTGAAAACCTCACGGAGGCTGACAACCTCATCATTTGTTTCAGCGGGCATGGAACATTTGAGAAAAAGGGTACCGAACTTTTCGGTTACTGGGTGCCGGTGCTTACTACTGAATCTTCTAATAAGCAAAGCCAGTACATTTCCAATGTTGATATCCAGTCACTAATAGCAGGCTGCAGGGCCAACCATATCCTGATGCTTTCAGATGCCTGTTATAGTGGTGCATTTAAATCGGAGAATTCGTTACAGACTAAAGGCGAGGTCATCTCGGTTCCTTACAACATGGAATACACGATGAAAAGCCGGAACATCATGACAAGCGGCGGACTTGAAAAAGTTCCGGGCGAAAGCCAGTTCATGCGACTTATCATTAAAGCGCTACAGGCTAACGACCAGAAATTCCTTTCTATGTATGACCTGTATTCGGCCATTGCTCCCGGTGTTAAACAATCCACCAGTAACCAGCCGGTTATTTATCCTTTTGGGAAAGACGATGAAGGCGGCCAGTTCTTTTTTATCAGAAACAAAACCAGTAATATCATTCAACCTCAAAACTAAAAACTGAAAAATGAAAAAAATACTCTTAGTATTCTTAGTGATCATTACAATAATCAAAGCTTCAGCGCAGAATTATGCAGGGTTTAATTCCGGAAACTACGCGGGTGTTAACAGCGTCTTTTTCAACCCCGCAAGCATCTCCGACAGCCGTTACAGATGGGATATCAACCTGCTTTCCGTTCATGCCGGCGTACTCAACAATTATGCTAAGATCAAGTCAGCAGATATGTTCAAACTGTTTTCGGCAGATTCGCTTTCCAAATATTTTACAAGGGAAACACAACCCAATGTGCGTTTAATGACGAATGTAGATATTTTCGGGCCCTCTATATTATTCAATGCCAGCGAAAAAAATTCATTCGCCATTACTACCCGTCTGCGCAATCATATCAACCTGATAG
>JAQBNJ010000546.1 GCA_028288645.1 Sediminibacterium sp. | reverse complement strand
AGCTGCAAGAGAAGAAGAGCAACTATTTGCTTCACTGAAAGGCAGACCCGGCGTAGGTGTGTTACCAAGTGGTGTTCACTATATAGTGCTCAAAACCGGCAAAGGTTCTTATGCCGCAGGAACAGACACACTGATCATTAACCTGATAGCAAGGCTACCCAATGGGACCATCGTGGAAGATACTTACCAGTCAAAAAAACCTTTCGCGGCAACCTATGCTGATCTGTTCCAGGGGTTGGCGGATCCGATGCGCATTATGCCCGAAGGATCGCAATGGCAATTGTTTATCCCTGCTGCATTGGCCTACGGCGAAAAAGGCAATGCACAAATCCCCGCTAACAGCGCGATCATTATTGATGCTGAACTGGTAGAAATAAGGCATGCTAAACAATAGCTTCTTCCTAAAAGTCAACTGGGCATACCCACATGATGGTATAACCGGCAAGGTTTATTTAACGTTAAAACACCTTACTATTTTTTCTTTTTAGCTGTATTCAAATTAATTTCAGGTATGAAAAAGATCCTGCTGTTCAGCTGCCTGTTTATTTCTCTCAGCCTTGCCGCACAGAAAACAGCGCCTAAGCCCGGAACCACAACACCAACCATCAAACTAAAGACCTATTCGGATTCCATACAATATGCACTGGGCACCTATATGGCAGATGTGATGCTCAAAGGAGGATTCATGCAGATCAACCTCAATTATTTCCTTGCGGGATTGAACGATGTATACAAACAACAGCCGCGCCAGATCAGAGACAGTATTGCCTATGTGATGGTTCAGAATTTCCAGGCAGACATGGTCAAACTCAGGGGCAAGGCGCTTGAAACAGAATTGTTCAACGCCTTAAAAGACAAACCGGGTGTAGGAAAACTGCCTAGCGGCGTTCAGTATCTCGTCATCAAACCCGGCACCGGCCAACGCCCGCTGGAGACAGATTCTGTGCTGATTCACTACAAAGGCTCCCTTGCAAACGGTGACGTTTTTGAAAATACATTTACCAAGAACCTGCCCATACTTACCACACCCGCTACACTCATAGCCGGCCTTAAAGAAGTATTGCCGATGATGCCGGTTGGTTCAACCTGGCAGATATTTATCCCTGCGTCGATGGGCTATGGTACTGCAGGTACGAATAATATTCCACCGAACAGTGCATTGCTGATCACTGCAGAATTAGTGGAAATCCGTAAGCATTAACTCCTGGTTGGGCAAAGCCGAACACTTCCAGACCCTGCCAGTATAATGCAAAAGACGATGTATTTTTTTGCAGTCTATATGTGCAGACAAAAGGCTGGAACGCAATGCCCGCAAAGGTTTCGCAATGAACGCAAGGGGTTTCCCTGCGTACCTGGCGGTTCTTTGCGGGCATTGCGTTCCAGCTTTAGATCCCATCCTTCGGCAACTTAATCTGGTTGGATGAGTTACTATCCAATAATCATACAGCAAAAACACGTTAACATTAATTAACCTGCCCCCCGAATTACTAACCTTAATTAACTTTGTAAAAATTTTCACCCGCTGGGTTTTTTCTACCTTTGTCGCACGCTAAATAAATATAGTAACATGAAAAAAATCATTATTCTTTCTACTTGTCTCCTGGTACTGGTTTCTGCTTCTTTTGCCCAAAAACCGGTGCTTACTGCCAAACAAAAAGCAGCAGAAGACACGATCCAATACAGCCTCGGTGTGTATATGATGCAGCAATTCTTCGCTAAAACAGGTTTTGTTGTAAATGACCCGGTTCTTTTTACCAGGGCTATCAATGATGTGCTTACCAAAAGAAAGCTGATGGTTGATCCCGCCACCACACAGGATCGCTTACTTGCTTACCAGAATGTTTTCATGCTGGAAAAAGGCCGCCAGTTGGAAGCGCTTTTGTTTAATAAAGTAAGGGCCGAAAAAGGCTATACCGCAACGGCCAGCGGCGTATATTATTCGGTGGCCAAAGAGGGCGCAGGTTTAAAACCATCCCCCAGGGATACGATCGTGCTGAACGTGGTTTGCACATTACCGGACGGAACTGAAATAGACAATTCAAACAAGACCAAACAATCTTATATGGCTATAGCGGGTGAAATGATCCCTGGCCTGAAAGACGTACTATACAGGGTAGGCGCAGGCTCTGTCTTCCGTGCTATCCTACCTGCACAACAGGCATACGGCGAACGGGGCACTACTGCCGGCGTTCCACCAAATTCGGCCCTGATCTATGATGTGGCCGTAGTGAGCGTGAAACCGGCGAAGTAGGAGAGCAGGAAGCAGGAATTCTAAGTTGATAATCAGTTGATTATAGTGAACAGGGCATTTTTGGATGCCCTGTTTTTTGTTTGTGGTTTGTAGTTTGTGGTTTGTAGTTGGGTTTCCGCAATTGTAAACCTCTGAGCAGTATCGGCAACCCAACCACAAACTCCAAACTCCAAACCTTCTTAAGCTGTATGCATAAAAACATCAGCCGGCAATTCGAGAAAATCTTTCAATTGCCTGGCCATTTTCAGTGTCAGTTCCCTCCGTCCTGAAAGAATGGATGAGACATGCCCTTTTGTTCCTATAAAAGGCTCAAGATCTTTTGCTTTTAAACCGCGTTCCTCCATTTTTAATTTGACAGCATCGATCGGGTCGATGGACGGCATAATTATGTGTTTATCTTCGTAGTCCTTTACGAGTACAAGCAATAACTCAAGTTCATCAGACTCAGGTATATCAGCATCTGCCTGGAATATTTCCATCGCACGGGACAATGCTTTTTTATACTCAGTTTCTGTTTTTATTACGTTCCAGCTCATATCATCTTGTTTTATAGTTCAAAATCCCGGTATCAAAGCCAACGGTAACCGGGTCGGTTTTGTCATAATTCTTTATGTGTTCCAAACCAAATTACATAAGCCGCCGATTGCCTGAAGTTAACTGAAACAATCAGCCTGTAATCATTTCCTTTGATATTAAAAATCACCCTGTTGCCCGCAACAATGCTTGCATTGCCATATACATTCTTTAAAGCATTAAAGTTGGCAAAGGCCATTTTGGAAAACTCATAATACCAGGTCAACAGCGCAGTTTTTGCTTTCGGGTATTTGTCAATATAGTAAAGCAAGGTTCCCTTTGCTATAATATTCATATTGTAAAACTACTCATTAGTTTTCATTTTGCAAACTTGTGGGTAATTTTAATGATGGGAGTTCGTGGTTGGGTTTCCGCAATTGTGAGCCTCTGAGCAGTATCGGCAACCCAACTACAAACTACAAACCACAAACTGACCCACTTTTCCACACCCCAATATTATCTTTTCCAAAGCATGATTGAATCCCTATAATTCTTACCTTTGCCGCTCGAAAAAAATCAAATTAAACGACACCTTTTATGGCGGACCTTAAATTACAACGGAACTTTGGTATTGCTGCGCACATCGATGCGGGTAAAACCACCACAACCGAGCGTATCCTGCGCTACACGGGTATGATTCACAAGATCGGCGAAGTGCACGATGGCGCTGCTACCACCGACTGGATGGAACAGGAAAAAGAAAGAGGTATTACCATTACCTCTGCTGCGGTTAGCTGCGAGTGGAAATTCCCTACCAACAAGGGTACCGCTGATGCCAATACAAAATCTTATTATTTCAACATTATCGATACTCCGGGTCACGTGGATTTTACCGTTGAGGTAGAACGTTCTATGCGTGTACTCGATGGCCTGATCGCATTGTTCTCTGCTGTTGATGGCGTAGAACCTCAGTCAGAAACCGTATGGCGCCAGGCAAACCGTTACAAGGTTCCGCGTATTGGTTTCGTAAATAAAATGGACCGCTCCGGTGCAGACTTCCTCATGGTAGTTGCACAGGTAAAAGAGATGCTTGGCGCAAATGCCATTCCGCTTCAGTTACCTATCGGTGCAGAAGATGATTTCATAGGTGTGGTGGATCTGATCACCATGAAAGGTGTGATCTGGGATATGGAAACAGAAGGTATGACCTTCAAAGAAATCCCTGTTCCGGAAGACCTGTTGGAAGAAGCAAAAGAATGGAGAGCAAAACTGATCGAATCAGTTGCTGAATATGACGACAAGTTGATGGAGAAATTCTTCGATAATCCGGATTCCATCACAGAGGAAGAGATGCACGAAGCGATCCGTAAAGCATGTATCGACCTGAGCATCGTTCCGATGATGCTTGGTTCTTCATTCAAGAACAAAGGCGTACAAACCGCACTGGATGCAGTTTGCCGTTACCTGCCTAGTCCTTTGGATTTAGAAGATACACAGGGTATAGATCCGGATACAGGTGAAACCATCTTCCGTAAACCCAGTGCAAAAGAACCATTTGCTGCATTGGCATTTAAGATTATGACAGATCCTTTCGTAGGACGTCTTGCGTTTTTCAGGTGTTATTCAGGTCACCTGGATGCAGGTTCTTATGTATTGAACGTAAGAAGCGGAAAGAAAGAACGTATCAGCCGTATCATGAAAATGTTTGCCAACAAACAGAACCCGATGGATTTCATCGAGGCCGGTGATATCGCCGCTGCTGTAGGGTTCAAAGAAATTAAAACAGGGGATACATTGTGTGATGAGAATCACCCGATCGCCCTCGAGAATATGTTCATTCCTGAACCGGTTATCGCCGTGGCAGTTGAACCAAAAACACAGGCCGACGTTGACAGGATGGGTATGGCTATCGCCAAACTCGTTGAAGAAGATCCAACCCTGCGTGTGAACACAGACGAAGATACAGGCCAGACCATTCTTCGCGGAATGGGAGAGTTGCACCTCGAGATCATCATCGACCGTATGCGTCGTGAGTTCAAGGTAGAAGTTAACCAGGGCGCGCCGCAGGTTGCTTACAAAGAAGCATTCGGTAAAACCATCGAGCACCGTGAAGTGTTGAAGAAACAGTCGGGTGGCCGTGGTAAGTTCGCCGATATCCAGTTCACCATCGGCCCTGCTGATGAATTATGGCTGAAAGTAAATTAAGGCAAACATTTCCAGTTTGTGATCGACCTGTTTGGTGGTTCTATCCCTAAGGAATTTGTTCCGGCTATCAATAAAGGTTTTGAAACATCAATGACCACAGGGGTTTTGGCAGGATATCCTGTAAACAACATGAAAGTGCGCGTTTACGATGGTAGCTACCACGATGTGGATTCTGATGCAATGAGCTTTGAGCTTTGCGCGAAATCAGCTTTCCGTGAAGCGGGCCGTAAAGCAAAACCAACCTTGCTCGAGCCGATCATGAAAGTGGAAGTATTAACACCTGATCAATACATGGGTGATGTTACGGGTGACCTTAACCGTCGCCGTGGTATGCTGGAAGGTATGGACAGCCGTGGTAACCTCCAGGTGATCAAAGCAAAAGTTCCTTTGAGCGAAATGTTTGGTTATGTAACACAACTTCGCTCATTGTCTTCGGGCCGTGCTACTTCGACTATGGAGTTCAGTCACTATGCTCCTGCGCCAAACAATATCGCAGAAGAAGTGATCGCGAAGAATAAAGGAAAAGTGAAGGTGGAAGATTAGTAGTAAGTTTTAAGTTGTAAGTAATAAGTCTTACATCTTTCAAAAATATAAAAGCCCCGTTCTGTTTTGAACGGGGCTTTTTATGTAGCGCCGTGATTGTGTCTTCACAATCACACGAAAGATTTTTTTGAAACACATAGCCACATAGCAAAAGAAAAGAGCACATAGAATTATGTGCCCTTTGTTCTGCCTATGTATCTATGTGTTTTATTTTATTTCCCACAATGACT
>JAQBNJ010000538.1 GCA_028288645.1 Sediminibacterium sp. | reverse complement strand
AGTCATTTCGTGTACCGCGGGATGACTTTTAAATTTTCGGACCTCTGCCGGTGGAGGATCAGGCGGGTAAAAAATGACTGAGAAGGGATATTATATCCTTACTCGCACATCTTCTTCCACTATCAGGCAGAAGTCATTAAAAGGCATGTTGGCGGGGTCAAGGCCCGCAGCGGCTGCAACAGCCGGGTAACTGACAATAAAATCCTGAAAATCTGCAATCAGTCTGGCCTGGCCGGGAATTGTTGTGCGCCTGGATTCGGTTGACAGCCAGTTACGAATCTGACGGATCACATTCAGCGGATCGTCACCGTGCGCTTTGGTATCAATTCCATTGAGATCGGAAATATATTGCTGGTAAGTATATTTCACCCTTTCAAAAACAAGTGCGCTTTTATTGCGTTGCTTTACAGCACCCAGTTTTTCCGCGCCGAAAAAGATACCAAGTTCAAAGGGCATATTAAATCGCGGGAATCCTGCCATATTCAGTTCAATGCGTGAAAGATCATGGATACCGAAACGGCAGTTTTTAATACAACGGATAATTTTATCAAGCCGGTTGTCAACGGCGTTATCAGTGCCTAATGCAGATTGAGGTATAAATCCGCATCGATAAATCGAATATACAATGGCCTGTAATAGGGGTGTGTAGGTGTCATCAAAAGGACAATTAATAAAAACGGAATCATTATAATCAGTATGAGCAGCAGCCATACCGTATTATTTTTTGCCTGTTTTCGCAGCCCGCGTGTCTGTAAACTTTCCGGTTTTACTATCTGCTTTCCTGCCACGCAATTGTCCTTCATCTTTTTTTGAGTAAACGGATGCAATAGCCGCCCTTACTTCGAGACGGGAAACCTGCGTATCGCGTGTTGCTGTTTTCAATGTGATGGCACCCATACCTGTAAATTTAGTTCTAAGCTACAAATTTACTGGCAGAACAGGAAAATTTAATAACGGGTTTCAAACATCTTGTTATTTATTCCCAAGGGTACTGTGAATCAGGATACATCTTGATAAGCATATCACAGCGAATGGGGTTGAATTCCTGGAATCAAAACTGTTTCGGGGTTTGATTTTTTAATTTCCGGACCTGGGCTTGTGATTATGAGAACCCAATCACGGCGCGGTCACGTTGTTGGCGTATCTTCACATAACCGTCCCGGTAGCGAATGCTTATTTTTTTGAAGCAGTTTTCTTAGCTGCCCCTTTCTTCGGCGCTGCTTTTTTGGTTGCGGTCTTTTTAGCTGCGGCTTTTGTTTTCTTCGAGAAAGCATTCGGCACCTGCTCTTCGATCATTTTCTTGATCAGTTCAATATCAATATCAACCAGTTCTTCCGGTGTATATTTATTGTTGTCGGGCTTCCTGTGCAGCTTCAGCATTTTTTTGTTGAAGCGTACAAATGAACCCCATCTTCCGTTCTCGATAGAGATCTTTTCAGCTGGCCATTGCCTGATAAAGCGGTTCTCTTCTTTGGCAATTTTCTTTTCGATCAGCTCATTGATATCGCTCTGTGAAAGTGCATCAAAATTATACGCGCGCGGGATATTGATGTACATATCGTTCCACTTGATAAATGGACCGAAACGTCCTTTGCCCTTGGTCACCGGCAGTTCCATATAAAACCCGATCGGTGCATCAGCGAGTTGTTTTTCGTTGATGAGTTGGATGGTACGTTCGAGTTCCATCTCATGAAGATCTTCACCCTTCGGGATAGAAATGAATTGTTCGCCCAACTTGATATAAGGCCCGAATCTTCCTACGTTCACAGACAGTTCCATTCCTTCATACTCACCCAATGTGCGCGGCAGGGAGAACAACTGCATGGCTTCTTCCATGGTGATCGTTTCAATACTCTGCGATTGTTTCAGTTTGGCGAAACGTGGTTTTTCTTCTTCATTGGCTGTATCACCGATCTGTACCATCGGTCCATAGCGGCCCATGCGTGCAATTACTTTTTTACCGGTGGCCTCATCAATCCCGAGTTCTCTTTCCCCTTTGGCGCGCTCTGCATTTTCAAGGGTATGTTCAATGGTTTCGTGGAAAGGCTTGTAAAAACCGTCGATCATATTGCTCCAGGTAATTTTGCCTTCGGCGATGAGGTCAAACTCTTCTTCAATTTTGGCGGTGAAACCAAAATCCATCACTTTGGTAAAATATTGTTTCAGGAAATCCGTCACAACAAGACCGAGATCGGTTGGGAATAATTTATTCTTTTCCGCGCCCGTATTTTCCTGCAGGATCTCTTTTCCTATAGTATCATTCTTTGATAAAGTAAGCAGCCCCACCTCTCTTTTCACACCTTCTTTTTCACGCTTCTCTACATAATTTCTTTTTACGATGGTAGAGATCGTTGGCGCATAGGTAGAAGGACGGCCAATGCCAAGCTCTTCCAGTTTCTTTACCAATGACGCTTCCGTATAACGCGCTGCGGCACGTGAGAATTTTTCGGTAGCTGTCATCTGTGTAAAATCAAGCGATTGTCCAACAGTTAACGGTGGTAACATGCCTTCTGTGTTCTCTTCATCTTCTTCGTCTTTTCCTTCGAGGTATACTTTTAAGAAACCATCAAATTTCATCACTTCACCATTCGCAGATAATGTTTCATTATTGCTGCTGATATTGATCTTTGCTGTCGTCTTCTCAAATTCCGCATCGCTCATTTGGGAGGCGATAGTTCTTTTCCAGATCAGTTCGTATAACCTTCTCACATCCTCATCTTCAACGGAAGTCGTGCTCATATACGTTGGCCTGATGGCTTCGTGCGCCTCCTGTGCATTCTCGTTCTTGTTCTTGAATTTTCTCGGCTGGTGGTATTCATTGCCATAGGCGCTGGTTACCTGGTTACGTATATCATCCAGCGCCGTATCACTTAAATTGATGCTGTCAGTACGCATATAAGTGATCTTACCGCTTTCATACAGTTTCTGAGCAAGCAGCATGGTCTTGCTTACGCTGTAACCCATTTTGCGCGATGCTTCCTGCTGTAGGGTTGATGTGGTAAAAGGCGCTGCCGGTGTTCGTTTGGCTGGCTTTACCTGGATGTCCATCACTTTATATTTAGCGCCCTTGCAGCTTTCCAAAAACGCTTTCGCATCTTTTTCAGTCGACATTTTATTCGGGCCGTCTGCCTTAAAAGTTACCGGCTTACTATTAATATCATCTGCGATAAACCAGGCTTCTACTTTATAACTGCTTTCGGGAATGAAATTGTTGATCTCTCTTTCTCTTTCTACGATCAATCTCACAGCCACACTTTGCACGCGACCGGCACTCAGGCTTCTTTGCATGCCTATTTTACGCCAGAGTACGGGGCTCAGTTCAAATCCCACCAGCCTGTCGAGCACACGTCTTGCCTGCTGCGCGTTTACCAGGTTCATATTAATGGTTCGTGGATTTTCCACTGCTTTCTTAATGGCAGGCGCCGTGATCTCGTGGAAAACAATTCTTTTGGTCACTTTTGGGTCAAGGCCCAGCACTTCTGCCAGGTGCCAGCTGATGCTTTCTCCTTCACGGTCCTCATCCGATGCCAGCCATACTTCATCTGATTTTTTAGCAAATTGTTTCAGCTCCCTAACCACCCTTTCTTTGTCCTCGGGTACTTTATACCTGGGCTGGTAATGGTTGTTCACATCAATGCCCATATCATCTTTCTCAAGGTCACGGATATGGCCATAGCAGCTCTTCACCTCGAAATCTTTCCCGAGGATCTTTTCAATGGTCTTAGCCTTTGCCGGTGACTCAACGATCAATAAATTTTTTGCCATACAGCCTTTCTGATCCGCCTCTGACGGAGTTCTTATCTAGTTTTTCCAATTGCGCGGCTCCTTAAAAAATACTCCCCGGCGAGGGGAGGAAATCGGGGGACTTGCCCTGCAATATTAGGGGAAACCATCAAAACACAAAAAATATCAGGAAATGCCCTTCGTGAAAAATTGCACAATTTCGCTGCAGACTTTGTTGTATTTGTAGATTTTATTGTGCCCTAACTGCTCGGTTATCATGAAGCTCACATGCGGCATACCAAGCGACAGGTAAGGCTTTACATCTTCGAACAGGCAGATATTGTCTTGTTTATCATGCACCCATAAGACCGGTGAAGAAAGTGCTTTTACCGCTCTGCCGACAGAATAATAACTCACAGGCTTATCGGTCAACCCGTCGATCAGTTCGGTGAACGCTTCCCTCACTTTTTCATCAACGGGTATGATCATGAAGAAATTCTTGATGGCCCTTTCCGTTTCGGCGGGTGCGATCAGAACTAATTTCCTGTTCTCCCGGCCGGTAAACTCTTCAAATGCGAGTGAAGCAGCGAGGCCGCCTAAAGAGTGGCCCATCACACCATAAAATGGCCCGTAATTTTTTTCTATTTGATCGAGCATCACCTTATATATATAAGCATTGATCAATTTTCCATCGCTGGTGCCGTGTGCGGGTGCATCAAAAGCCACCACTTCGAAACCTTCTTTTTTTAAGGCGAGGATATACTTTTCAAATTTGTAGGCATAACTCCTGAAACCATGAACGATCAATATTTTCTTTCCATTATTTTTTTCCGGAACCCAGCGGAAGCCACGAAGCGTGAGCCCTTTTATTTCAAGAGATAATTTTTCAGCCTTATGAAAAACCGGCGGGATCTTTTTCGGAGGCTTTACAGCAAAAGGCGTACAGAATATTTTAAAAGCCGCTTCCGCCGCTTTACGCGGGGAAACCATGCCGATAGTCTTTAGTTTGGTTTTATAATAACTAATCAGAAGCCTTTGTGCTAATTTCATCTTCATAAGTTCAAAGATATGCAGGTTACCATCATAGGGTCGGGGAATGTTGCCACGGTAATGGGAAGAATACTCGTGAAAAACGGAGATACGATTGCTGAAGTATATAGCCACGATGCAGTTCATGCAACGGAACTTTCTCAACTATTACATGCAAAACCTGTTGCAGACATCGCAATGCTTGACGGCAATTCTAATCTCTACCTGCTTGCCGTTACAGATGATGCACTTGCCGAAGTAGCCGCACAACTATCACTAAAAGATAAACTGGTTGTGCATACGGCAGGTTCGATATCAAAAGAGATATTGAAAAATGTAAGTTCAAATTATGGTGTGTTATGGCCGATGAAAATGATACGGAAGTCCATGACAACACTTGAACCCGTGACGATGGTGGTTGATGGAAATACAGAATTAGTAACCAAACAACTCGAACAACTCGCATCGATATTTTCAAAAACAGTTACAAGGGCCGATGATGACACACGCAGCAAGATGCATATGCTGGCCGCGCTTACTTCGAATTTTACCAATCACCTTTATCATCTCGCCGCGGATTTCTGTGAAGCGGAGCATATTGATCTCTCGGTTTTTTATCCATTGATAGAAGAAACAGCGCAGCAGATCCAAACCCATCATCCCAAGGAAGTGCAGGCCGGCCCGGCTTTTCGCGGCGACAGGCAGACTTTGGAGAAACACGTACAAATACTTGATAAATACCCGCAGATCAGGAAGGTTTATGAGGCGATGACGGCGAGCATACGGGTGTCTTTCAGTAATGAGGAGCATGGGACTGAAGACTAGCGTTAGGAGGCTGGGAGTTAGAAGTCTGGAGTTCGCGCGTGCCTCCGCAGAACCCTGGAAGGATGACCTGTTTGTAGAAAATAACGATGTAATGATATAGAAGCTCCGGAGGGAGCGCCCTGTAAATATGGGCGATCTATACAGATAACCGACGATAATTACAGGTCTCACAAAATTTACAGGTCGCTCCTACGGAGCTAACTGAACTTTTACGCATTTTGGCTACAAACAGGACGCCCCGATGGGGCTGGAAGCGCCAGTACCGAGGTCCGAAGACCCGGAATCGATGCTCAAAGAGTCGGAATCGGCACTCAAAGAGCAGGTATCAGCACCCAAAGATCCGACAGGCAATGGAATCAGACTCAAAATCTGGCACTGTGTTATAGGACCAAAATCGGACTAGATCTTACATCGATGTTTTTAGACACTGCTTGGGTGTTTTTTGACTATTCAAGAGTATTATTAGACCCTACAAGAGTGTTTTTAAACATTCCGAGAATGTTATTAGTCCCCCCAGGTATGTTTTTAGATCCTAAAAGGTTGTTTGTAGACCTTACAAGAGTGTTATTATAGACCCTCAAAGAGTGTTTTTAGATCCTTCAATGGTGTTTTAGACGCAAAATCTGTGTTTTTGTACTAGGCTCTAAAGTGCAGAGGCCCAACCACAAACCCCAAACCCCAAACCTGATTTCCAAGTTTTTCCCTAACTCGAATGGTTAAGTAAGTATTCTAAGATACTTTTGCCTGCCAAAACGGACGAGGTATGTACACGATCACAATACAATTTGAGCAGAAAGGACTGGAGCCCGTTACGCTTACCAATATAGCATCCGGCGAGAGTTTGCTGGAGGTTTGCCTGGATAATGATATC
>JAQBNJ010000509.1 GCA_028288645.1 Sediminibacterium sp. | reverse complement strand
TTGGCCGCACTTTGTGCGGCTATTTTTTTGCGCAATCTTTCCCTGCGGGCGATCTGATTACAACACGAATTACACGAATTAGAACGAATGATAACCGATTTTTTAGTCGGGAATGCCTGTTCAGAATCCATTCGTTCAAATTCGTGTAATTCGTGTTTATTATTTCAATAGTCTGCATTTGCAGCTTGCTTGCGCCACGGCCAATGCGACATGCGGTTCCCTGCCGACAGGCATTTTCACAAGGATCTTATCCTCTGAGATCAGCCGCAGGCGGTGCATCAGGTTTTACCGGTTTTTCTTTATGTTGATTTGGTGCCGGCGGAGGCATCTTCTGTTTATCCTTTACAATTTTAGGCGGTGCGAACTTAACCCCGCCTGGTTTTGGCGGTGGTGGCGGCGCATTCTGTTTGTCTTTCACGATCCTTGGTGGTGCAAATTTTACCATTGCTACTTTTGGAGGTGGCAGTGGCTTCCCGTCTTTATCCAGCATTGGCGGCGGTGGCGGTTTGCGGTGTTTCTTTGAACTTTTTACAGTTACGGGTATCATGTCATCACCCTTTTCAACAGTGGGTTTGGGTAGTTTTTTCTTGCTTTGTGCGTGACTGAAGATACCAATACCCAACAGGCAGAGCAATAACAACGCTAGTCTTAATTTCATAAGAGAGTTTTTACTGGGATGCCAAATGTGAGAAAATCCATAAAGTAGCCTCAAAATAACCGCTTCAGTAGGGTGATTGCGCAATAACATTTAGTTTTGAAGGATGTGGATGATCTGCAAAAAGGAATGGCAACAATTTTTCAGCAGCCTTACCGGCTATATTGCCCTGGTGGTCTTTCTTTTACTCAATGGTTTGTTCCTTTTTGTGTTTCCCGATACCAGCATTCTTGATTTTGGCTACGCTTCTTTGGGCAGTTTTTTCAACCTCGCTCCATGGATCTTATTGTTCCTGGTTCCCACCATCACCATGCGAAGCCTGGCAGATGAATATAAATCAGGCACTTTTGAATTATTGAAAACGATGCCGCTTACTTCTTCGCAAATTGTATGGGGTAAATTTTATGGCGCATTGATCATCGTGATTACTGCTCTATTGCCTACGATCATCTATGCTGTTTCTGTACAATCACTAAGTGTTACAGGTGGCATTGATATCGGCGGCACGGTTGGCAGTTATATCGGGTTGATCTTTTTAGGCGCGGTATTTACCTCGATTGGTATCTGTACCAGCAGTTATACCAATAACACGGTTGTAGCATTTATCGCCGGTGCATTTGTTTGCTTTTTATTATATAATGGATTTGATGCCATCAGCAAACTGCCCGTCTTTAAAGCGGGTGCGGACTATTATATTGAAATGCTGGGAATCAATTTTCATTACCGCAGCATCAGCCGGGGTGTGGTCGACAGCAGGGACCTGGTCTATTTTATAGGAATGATCCTGTTGTTTTTATACATCACCCAAAGAAACCTTACCAAACGCTAAGCTTCATGCAGAAGATATTAAGACATAAATATGGCGTTGGAGTTTTGGCTATCCTGTTTATTGCAGTGGTGTACCTGTCCACGTTATTTTTTTACAGGGTCGATCTTACCGCTGAAAAAAGATACAGCCTTACGACTGCAACAAGAACCCTGTTAAAAAATTTCGACAGCGTCATCAGCATCAAAGTTTTTCTCACCGGTGAATTGCCGGCTGATTATAAAAAATTAAGTATTGCGACAAGAGACCTGCTGGATGAATTCAGGTCCTTATCCGGAAACCGCGTGCAGGTAAGTTTTGAAAAACCGGGAGAAAACATCAAAGATGATACAGCGAAAGTGATGTTCTATGATAGTTTATCAAGATTAGGTGTTGTATTTGAACAGAGCGAAACAGTTTCTTCAAAATCGGAAACACAAACCAATCAGCTGATCATTCCATCGGCGCTGGTAAGTTTCCGGAAAGGGCAGAAGCCCATCGCTATCGATCTGCGCAGCAGCCGCAAAGTATACAAGCAATACAATGTAGTAAACGACAATGCACAACAGGAAGATGCAGAAGCAACCCGTAATGCGGCCGAAGCATTGCTTGAATTTAAATTTGCAGATGCAATTGATAAACTCACCCGCAAAAATGTTCCTACCATCGCCTATGTATTAGGAAATGGCGAACCTTTTGATCTTCGCATCAATGACCTGGGAGAGAATCTGCGGAATGAATACCGCCTCGCAAAATTTGATCTGAAAGCTGGTTACCCCGATGCTTCCATTATCAACGCGTTGCTGATCGTAAAACCAACCGAGCCATTTACCGATGAGGATAAACTGAAGCTGGACCAATACGTAATGAATGGCGGGAATATCATCTGGTTCATTGATAAACTGCATGCTGAATTAGACAGCCTGTTGCGAAGCCAGGCACAATACACGGCTTTCGACAGGAACCTTGGGCTTGATGAGATCCTTTTCAAATATGGCGTACGAATCAATCCAGATCTTGTACAGGATCTGAACTGTTCCAAGATGCCATTTGTGATCGGCAAGAATGCTGATGGCAGTCCGAAAATGCAAAGGGTCCCCTGGCCGTACTATCCATTTCTTTCTTCACGCAATGATAACCCGATCACAAAGAACCTGGATCGCGTATTACCGATATTTCCGTCAAGTATTGATACCGTAAAATCACCGGGCATCACCAAAACCATTTTGCTCGCAACAGACACCAATAGCCGGAGGATCAGTTCACCCGCTATTGTTGCCACCAACAGTGTAAGAAATGAAGAAGACCTGCTCAGCTTCAACAGGAGTTATATACCCGTTGCCGTTTTGCTGGAAGGAAAATTTCATTCTCTGTACAGCAACCGTGTAAGTACAACTGTGCTCGATTCCATACAAAGAATAACCGGCAGACCATTTCTTAATAGCGGAATTAAAGAATCCAAACAGATCGTGGTATCAGATGCAGATATCGTAACAAATTCGGTGAGTAACACCGCAGGGCCATTGCCAATGGGTGAGTTGCCGTTTGAGAATTACCGTTTTGCAAACCGCGAGTTCCTGCTGAATTCGATAGATTATATTACCAGCACCAACCAGCTTTTTGAAGCGCGTAATAAAGATTTTGTTTTGCGTTTATTGGATAAAGCAAAAGTTGCGGAGCAGAAAACGCTGTGGCAGTTCATCAATATCGCCTTGCCTGTGATACTTGTTATTTTATCCGGCATGTTTTTTCAATGGCAGCGGAAGCGGAAATACAATACGTAGGGGTACTGGATGCTAGATGCTGGATACTAGATGCTGGATACTGGCAGGGGTCACGATCAAGTATCCAGCATCTAGTATCTAGTATCTAGCATCCAGCAATGAGTTAACTTTGTCCCCACACAAATCATCAGCATGTCTACACACGAGTCGGTTTACCTGGTTTTTGGCATTTTGCTGGTGGTTGCTTTGCTATTCGACCTCGGGCTCCTGAGTAAAAAAAATCAAACGATTACACTTAAGCAGGCTTTGTATCAAACCATTTTTTGGGTGTCGCTTGCGTTGGGATTCTTTGTTTTTATGTGGATTGAAGGGCCGGCGCTTGCAGCAGAAAATATTCCTGTTGGCAAAGCAGGGACACCGGCAAGTGGTGCACATCTGGCTTTCGAGTTCCTGAGCGCTTACCTGATGGAATGGAGTTTGAGTATCGACAATATTTTTGTTTTCATTCTCATCTTCACTTCGTTTTCAGTGAAAGAAAAACATTACCCGCGTGTGTTGCTTGTGGGTATATTGATGGCGATTGTTTTCCGTGTGATCTTTATTAGTGTAGGTGTGGTGTTGGTGGCTAAGTTCAGCTGGATATTATACCTGTTCGGTGTGTTTCTTATGTATACCGGCTACCGGATGTTTGTATCCACCGACGATGAAGAGTACGATCCGCACGGTTCGAAGATGTATAAATTCCTGAAACGCGTACTGCCATTGGTTAATAATGATGGTGATGGGAAATATTTTGTGAGGGAAAATGGAAAGCGTTTTTATACATCGCTGTTTGTTGTTGTGATCTTGCTGGCGGCGATCGATCTTGTATTTGCCCTGGATTCCATTCCAGCAGTGATGGGTATTTCCAAAGATCCTTTGGTGATCTATACGTCGAATATATTGGCGGTACTTGGCTTGCGTTCGCTTTTCTTCTTATTGAGAAGCGCCGTATCAAAATTCGATTACCTGCAACAGGGCATTGCCATCGTATTGATCTTTATCGGGGCAAAAATGCTTGGCGAACATTATATTAATCAATGGATCGATAAAACGGCCCAGGTCTTCCTATCGCTGGGCGTGATATTACTTTGTATTTTTGGTTCTATCCTGTATTCTATCCGCCGCAATAAAAAAAGGCCTGCGGAAAATATGGATGATGGTTCATTATAAAAACAAAACGTGGTCTATCATATACAAAATATCGGAACCATTATTCACGCGGATGCAACGATCGTTACAGACCATGTGATCGAACATTTATTGATCGATAGCCGCAAAGTTGTTTTCCCTGAAACTTCTCTATTCTTTGCCATCAGCGGTCTGCGCAGGGATGGCCATCAATTCATCAAAGAAGTATATGAGCGTGGGGTGCGGAATTTTGTTGTGAGGAAAGATTTTAATGTATCAAATTATCCCGGAGCAAATTTTTTAGCTGTAACAGATGTGCTGGTTTCATTACAGGAATTGGCGGCTCATCACCGCAGCCTTTTCTCTATTCCTGTTATCGGCATCACGGGAAGCAACGGAAAAACGATCGTGAAGGAATGGTTGTACCAATTGTTACATGAGGATCATAACATCGTTCGCAGCCCACGCAGCTACAATTCACAAATAGGTGTGCCTTTAAGTGTGTGGCAGATGAATGAAGAACATACACTAGGTATTTTTGAAGCGGGTATTTCCACTGTGGGTGAAATGGAAAACCTGGCGAAAGTGATACAACCAACACGCGGCGTATTTACCAATATCGCAGACGCGCATAACGAGGGGTTTGTAAACGACAGGCAAAAAGCCATTGAGAAAGCATTGCTGTTTGCAAAAGCAGAATCAATTGTATTTGGAAGGGAGCCGCTGCATCATACATTATCACCCGACGGAGAAGACAAAGCCTTGTTCAGTAATGTGAAAGATTTTTTTTCATGGAGCAGGGACACGGAAGCTACCCTACAGATCATTTCGGAGGAGAAAGGCCCAAAACAATCGCTTATAACTGCTCAGTATAAGGCACAAATAATTACGATCAGCATTCCGTTCACGGATCGAATCTCCATGGATAACGCCATCACCTGCTGGTGTGTATTGCTGCAAATGAATTATGCACAAAACACTATACAGGAACGGATGCTTTTGCTGGAGCCTGTTGATATGCGCATGCAGTTAAAAAAAGCGATCAACAATTGTTACCTGCTGAACGATAGTTATAGCAATGATCTTTCATCGCTCGACCTTGCCATTGATCATCTGCAGCAACAGGCGGGTAACCAGCGAACTACTTTAATTCTGTCCGACATCCTTCAATCCGGGCAATACGAAGAAGCATTGTACCGTGATATTGCCGCACAACTTTCCGTTCGTGGAATTCAACGGTTGATCGGAATCGGTCCGGCTATCTCGAAATATAAATACCTGTTTGCAGATATGGATGATGCGATCATTACTTCCTTCTATCATTCAACAGATGATTTTCTTCACCAGCTAAGCACACAGCAATTCAAGGACGAATATATTTTGCTGAAAGGCGCGCGTGTATTTGAATTTGAAAGGATCTCTGCCTGGCTTGAACAGAAAGTACACCAAACGGTGATGGAGATCAATCTTTCTGCGATGGTGCATAATTTGAAAGAATACCAGAACCAATTAAAACCATCCACCAGATTAATGGCGATGGTAAAAGCATTCAGTTATGGAAGTGGCAGTTCTGAAGTGGCGCGGATCTTACAGTTTCATAAAGTAGAATACCTCGCGGTTGCCTACGCTGATGAAGGAGTGGAACTGCGCAAAGCCGGGATCAGCCTGCCCATTATGGTGATGAATGCAGATGAAGCAACATTCGATGCTATGGTTACCTATGATCTTGAACCCGAGATCTATTCATTCCCGATCTATCATTCATTTCATAGTTACCTGCGCAGGCAGGGTATACAGCAATATCCTGTTCATATCAAATTCAATACGGGCATGAACCGGCTGGGTTTTGAAGTTGTTGAAGCTGCTGAATTATCAACATCCATCAAACAGAATAATACGATGGCTGTGAAAACAGTGTTCAGTCATTTGGTAGCGAGTGAATCTGCAGAGCATGATGGGTTCACGCAACAACAGGTAAAACTGTTTGAAGAAGCCTGTACAAAAATGCAACATTCATTAGGTTATTCTTTCATCAAACATATTGCCAACTCTGCAGCCATTTTCCGGAAACCGGAATACCAGTTTGATATGGTGCGTTTGGGGATTGGCTTATATGGCGTTGATAGTGCCGACGGAAACGGTTTATCACTGCAAACAGTTGCCACATTACGATCAACCATTGCCCAGGTAAGAAAAGTGAAAGCGGGTGAC
>JAQBNJ010000470.1 GCA_028288645.1 Sediminibacterium sp. | reverse complement strand
CATCGAGATCAATGGCGCTGTACCGGTTTTGATCTCTTTACAATACCCCGATTATTCTATTCCATGGGATGAAGTAAGATCGAAGGTGAACAGCAAAACAAAAATGATCATGATCAACACGCCGCATAACCCTACCGGGATGGTGTTGCGCGAGAGGGATATTGAAGAATTAAGAAGTATCGTAAACGATACCGATATCATGATACTGAGCGATGAAGTGTATGAACACCTGATCTTTGATGAGATCCCGCACCAGAGCATGCTCCGATACCCCGACCTGCTGGAAAGAAGTTTTGTTTGTTTCTCTTTTGGTAAAACCTACCACTGCACGGGCTGGAAACTCGGTTATTGCATCTCATCACCCGCATCTATGAAAGAGTTCAGGAAAGTGCACCAGTTCAATTGTTTTTCATGCGATACACCCAAGCAGGTAGCCATCGCAGAATATATCCGCAATGAACAGGCCTATCTCAGTCTTCCATCCTTTCTTCAAAAGAAAAGAGATTTTTTCAGGGAGTTGATGAAGGCCACGCCATTTGAATGCATTCCCTCACACGGAAGTTATTTTGAGTGCTACAGTTATCAGAATTTCTCTGATGAAGCAGACAAGGACCTTGCCATCAGGCTAACGAAAGAATATGGTATCGCTACCATTCCTATGTCTGCATTTTATAAGTATGGGCAGGATAATAAAGTGTTACGGTTTTGTTTTGCGAAGAAGGAAGAAACGCTTCAAAAGGCTGTTGAAAAGTTGGCCGGATTGAAATGACGATTGCAAATACAGACAAAAAATGTCTTATCGCGATAAAATATCAGTAGAAGGATATTTTGAAAATATGTTCCGTAGGACCATCTCGTGGGTAGCAATATAGAATTGTTGCGTTTTCGCGTTCCGTAGGAACGCATGGTGCGGGTCTCGAAAATATTATTGTGTTTTGTTGTTATCGAAAATCACCAAACGTTCCTACGGAACGAATGCGATCATCATCCGATTTGTTTTCTACCCACCGGATGTCCCGATGGGACATTGGGCTACTATTTATTATGTAATTTTAAAATTACCTGATTCAAATTTTCTTAAATTCCACCATCCTCGCCCTCGAAATACTCACAAAAATTTTACTAACCTTCCCGTTCTTATCCGTTTCAAAAAATGCATCGCCACCCGGGAAGGAAAAACCATTTTTATAAATAGGTGTAAGCGGTAATGTTTCATCCTCTCTCTGTTCTATCAACAGTTTCCCGTTTTTTACAACAATATTCATTTTCGATTCTGTTTCATCAGAAGCATAGGTTCCTGCATACTGGTTCAGATCAGCCAGGTCAGGTGCTGGTACCGATGTGTAAACGGTTGTATCAACGCCTGAGATGAAATACGCCGTTCCTGCTGCAAATACCAATCTTGCTCTTCCCAATGCCACAGAATTATTGGTGAGTGGAATGAGTTTTACTTTCGGCTGTATGAATAATGCATTTTCCTTTGTAAATAGTTTCATCCCATTCCCTGTTTTTGCTTCGCGATAGGTGCCGAGATAAGAAGTGAAATTGGATAGATCGATCACCGGCGGTACGTTGGTATTACGGGCGGGTGGCCTTGGATTCTTCACAAAAAGATTTCTTATCGCAGAAGGGATATCACTCATATCCGATTGCCCGGTATTACTCACCCACGCAATAGATAATCCCTGTTGCGGAAAATGATCGAGGTTGGCGCGGTAACCGGCTGTGGAGCCGCTATGTGTAACAGATGGCCATCCATTTAATGAATCAACAATTAGTCCCGCTGCATAGGTATGCCTCTTGCCATTGTTGAACGGTGTAATCGTCAACTGTTTAGAGAGAAGTGAAGGCGAACCTAATTTTCCATTGAGATAATAATTGTTCCATGCTAACAAATCTTCCGCTGTTGTGAGCAATCCGCCATTGCCATATACATTTTCATTCGGCATATTGGTATAATAACCTTTGGATCCTTTACCATAAGCGATCGCCCTGTTGGGAACCACGCGCTGGTAATCATCTCTCCACTCTGTATTCTTCATCCCCGCAGGTTCGAACAAATTATTTTTTGAGAACACGGCAAGGCTTGATCCGCTTACGCGTTGAATAATAATGGCCAAAAGATTATACCCCGAATTACTATAGATGTATTCATCCCCTGGTTTATTATTCAATGTTTTTTGAAGAGAGATAATATGCAAAGCATCGCTATTTGCATAAGCCCTTGTGCCCCTTGGCCAGCCACCCAATTCTGCAATGCTTCCCCAATCCTTGATCCCGCTTACATGGTTCATGAGATGGCGGATGGTAATGGTATAACCATAATCAGGCACTTCAGGAACATATTTGCGGATATTATCCGATAAGGAAAGTTTGCCCTGTTGTTCGAGCAATAAAATACACGCGGCAGTAAATTGTTTGGATACCGATCCCGCTTCTATTTTTGTTGTTTTGGTAATCGGAATATTGTGTTCAAGATCAGCAATCCCATGCGCAGCAGAATAGATCACCTGTCCATTGCGGCTTATCGCAAGTTGTGCGCCGGGATTGGCATCTGTATAACGGTTAAAAACTTTATCGATCAGGGCAACGGTATCCTGCCAGGTTTGCGCCTGTGAAACAGAAGAAATAATTAAAATGAAAATGGATGGGATGATCCGGGAGAGGAGTGGGCCTTTTTTCATATTAAGAATTCGGGTAGTTGAAAAATAGATACCTACAAGTTAGTAAAGAACCTGTGTTATGAAGTAAAAATATTGCCACAG
>JAQBNJ010000220.1 GCA_028288645.1 Sediminibacterium sp. | reverse complement strand
CTTTTCTATCTCCTTCAGCCAGCAAGGGCCAGATGCCTGCAATATTTTCTTTCTTTACGTATAAGATCCCAACACCAAGCGGAACGCTCAGCCATTTATGTAAACTCGCACCATAATAATCGCAGTGCAGATCGGGAATATTGAATTTGATATGCGCGATGGCATGTGCGCCATCTACCATTACCTGCACACCTTTGCTATGCGCCATATCGCAGATCTTGCGGATGGGTAAGATCTGCCCGGTGATATTGATCATATGACAGACCATCAGCAATTTTGTTTTTGCTGTGATCGCATTTGCATAGAGGTTTACGATCTCTTCATCAGAAGATGGATGATTGGGAATGGAAATTATTTTATTTACAACGCCATATCTTTTTCCAACCTGCTTGAACATTTCAAGCATCGATCCGTAATCCTGCTCGGCCATTACAGCTTCATCACCTGCGTTCCAGTGAAAACCACCGATGATCATATCAAGCGATTCTGTGGTGTTCCTGGTAAGAATAAATTCTTCGGCAGAACAGCCGGCTAATGCAGCTACTTTCGCAGCCATATTATTCTTGTTATCAAACTGTACCGTGCGCATATAATATGAACCCTGGTAATTTACATCGCGGATATGTTTGATATAATTTTCAAGGATCTCTTTCGGAAGGATATTATAATAGCCGTTTTCAAGATTGATATAATCCGGCTTCAGGTCATACTCCCCACGTATTCCTTTCCAGAAATTTTCATCTTCTGCAAGGTCTGTCGCCGATCTGTTATTAGCTATGCTCATCCATTTATCCAATGCGTTTGCTGAAAATGGTGCACTTACACCTGCCATTGCCAATCCTTTCAGGAATACCCTTTTTTTCATACCCGGAATTTTAATGAGTGGAACAAACTAAATATACAAAAAATTAAAAAGGGTTGTGGGGTAATTAATATTTTCAGGCGTTTTAATACAGGGAATAATTGAACCACAATAGGCACATAGAAACATAGGGCTTCACATAGTTTTTATTATTCTTCACGCAATATTTTTTAGTAATTAATGCGAACCTGCCTTTGTCGGCAGACAGGTCAAGGGTTGAAATTGAATATCAGGATGATTGCAGAGGCGTAGCCTCGATATATATTGTAGCAACGGATTTTAATCCGTTGAACAAAAAAAATAACAAGTTCCGGGAGAACCGTAGGTTCGGTCCATATATGCACCGTGCCTACGGCACTCCCGGACTAGGCTGAATTACAAACAACGGATTAAAATCCGTTGCTACAAAATGAACCGAGCCGATGGCTCTGCTCAACCCTTGACCTGTCTGCCGACAAAGGCAGGTTCGCATAATTATCACTTATCTATGTGTTATAACTTATGTGGCCTATGTGACTATGTTGTTCAATATTATAATCCAATCTCAGCTGCGTCAACAATTTATGCCCGGCACCTCAAAATATTAATTAGCCGTGTTGTTAAGGTATTGCAAACGTGTGGCCCATCTTTTCCGCATTGCGGTAGCAGCACGCGTTCTATCGGTTTAAACTGCCTTATTACCTATAAATTATTTCCTGATTTGATAACTATCGCATCTTCGCATGAAAGTAAATTGCACCGCGTTTAATTATTCATCATTAGTCAATTTTTATATACATGAAGCTGTTAGCAAGACTCACCCTGTGTTTATTCTTATTTAGTACAGTTGCTGTGCAGGCATCTGTTTCTCCAAAAGCAACAAAAGCCGCGCGCCTGTTTGTTTCGCATTTCGAAAATGTATTGGGCACATCACTCGAAATAAAAATCAGGTCCAACTCTGAAAAACAGGCAGCTGTTGCAGAAGCAGCGGTTATGATAGAAATAGCCCGCATCAGCAAAATAATCAGCGCCTATGATGCCAACAGTGAATTCAGTAAATGGATGAAGACCTCAAACGAGGCAAAACCCGTTTCACCCGAATTATTTGAAGTGTTGAATTTATTCGACCTGTGGAGAACACGCAGCAACGGTGCATTGGATGCTTCCGCACAGGTGGTAAGTAAATTATGGAAAGATGCGGCCGCCAAACAGATCATACCCACACAAAATGAATTAAATGCTGCCATTAAAGAAGTACAACAGGTACATTGGAAACTGGATGCAGCTGCACAAACCGCAACACATCTCAGCAACGCACCACTCATGTTGAATTCTTTTGCAAAAAGTTATATCATCAAACGTGCAGCGGATGCCGCGATGGCCGTAGACAATGTAAACGCAGTAGTGGTAAATATCGGCGGCGATATTGTAGTTGCAGGAAATCTTTCAGAGCCCGTGCAGGTTAGTGATCCAAAAGCAGATGCAGAAAATGATGCGCCATTGGATAAATTAATGATCAGCAATAAAGCCGTTGCCACCAGCGGTAACTATCGCCGGGGCCAGTTGATCAATGGCAAATGGTATTCACATATTATTGATCCCCGTACAGGTGAACCGGCAGGTGAAGTGATCAGCGCAACAGTTGTTTCTCCTAACGCTACCGACGCCGGTGCATTGGCAACTGCCATGAATGTTTTATCTCCCGAAGAAAGTGCTAAGCTTGCAGCTACTGTTCCCGGCACCGAATACATGCTCATCACCAAAGAAGGAAAGCGCATTGAAAGCAATGGATGGAAAACATTGGAAATTCCTGTTGCTAAAAAAGAGAAGCTGGTAAAAACAAGTATCACTGCTGACCAGTGGAATCCTGACTATGAGTTGCTGATCAATTTTGAGATCAGCCAGCTGGAAGGTTTTGCCAGGAGGCCCTATGTTGCTGTATGGGTAGTGGATAACGACAAGAACCCTGTGCGCACTGTTTCACTCTGGTTTCATAAAGACCGGTGGTTGCGCGACCTGAGGTCGTGGTATATCTCCAACAGTGCCACTTTTGGTGGGCAACCAAACAACACAAACGTTAGTTCAATTTCAAGTGCCACCCGTTCTGCCGGTAAATACACGGTAAAATGGGATGGCAAGGATGACAAAGGCAACTATGTGAAACCCGGTAAATACACAATACATATTGAGGCGGCGCGTGAACACGGTACTTACCAGATCATCAGCCAGGAAATGAATTTTACCGGCACACCCAAACAAATTACCTTGACAGGAAATGTTGAGATCGCGTCAGCTTCACTCGACTACAGGAAAAAGAATTAATTGATGACTGAGCCAATAATACAGGCAGCAAAACACAAGGATCCCAAAAAAGCAAAAAAGAAAGTTGCCAAAATCTCGCGATGGCTGCATATTTATTTATCGATGGTGAGTTTCGCCATTGTACTTTTCTTTTCAGTTACAGGGTTAACATTGAACCATGCAGAATTTTTTGCCGGTAAAACCATCACCACACAGGACAAAGGAAAACTATCCGCCTCATGGGTAAATCCAAAAGATACCAACCTGGTGGCTAAATTGAATATAGTTGAGTTCTTTCGCAATACATATCATGTAAAAGGAGCTGTAAGTGATTTCAGGATAGATGAATCACAAATAAGCGTTTCGTTCAAAGGCCCGGGTTATGCAGGCGATGTATTTATTACACGTGAAACGGGCGAATACGAACTATCACAAACACGCACCGGCTTTGTCGGTTTTATGAACGACCTGCACAAGGGCCGTGATACTGGTAAAACATGGTCATGGGTGATCGACATTTCTGCTATCTTATTGGTGCTTATCTCTGTTACCGGGCTGGTGCTCCTTCTTTTCCTCAAGAAAAAAAGATCCAATGGTTTGTGGTTAGCAGTCGCAGGATTGATACTGATCTATATCATCTACAAAATATGGGGACAGTGATTAGATCAAGCTGTGAGCTTTGAGCTCCGGGCTATGAGCCTGGTAGGTGCAGGTTTTGAAGCTTCTATAAATTGTGGGTGGATTCACTATCGGATAATTGCAATAGCCTTTTCCAATAAAAGAGAAACGAAGAAAATAAGAGTCTACGAAATCCGGAGTCGCTTTTTTTCTTCGTTTTTCTTCTATTGAAATTTATTATATGCCGCTATCCTGAAAATGGATTTGAGTAGGTAGGATATAAATTTATCTTGTCGTTGAAGCCGTATTCCAATCCCTTCCAAACACCCTTTGTAAAGTAGAAGAAGTTCTTGCCTGTGCATTCGTGCGGATATTGATTTCCTGCTGCTCTATCTGTTTGAACATTTCGTTGGTAAGCATTACGGCGAGAATATGATCAAGGTTTAAATTCAGTGAAGCTTTATTGCCTAACAAAAGTTTGGCAGGAGCCACCAGTTTGTCCCATTGCTGAACAACACTGTATTCGTTCAATGCGGTACGCATCACAGGCGTAACAGCGCTTCGCAGGCTGTCGCCGATCTTCATACGCAGGTAGTCTGTGCCGGCGGTGCCCCCGCTCTTCACGATACTGATCGCATCTCTTATCGACATATGCCTGATACCATCCACAAAAATGGGCGCTGATTGTAAAGTGGCATTTACTGCGGCATCATCCAGTGTATTGGCGAACCGGTTGAATTCTGTAGCAAGGCCAAGCCTGTCTAATACCTGTACCACTTTCTGTACTTCCTGTGGCAAGACAGCCGCTAGCAAAACATCCCGGCTGAATGAGTTTTTCTGGCCCAGGCTGTTTGCGCCCATATTGGCTCCGATCGATAAAGCTTCCCTCAGCGCATTGGCTGCATCAGCCTCGGATAAATAGTTACTTAAAGATTGTAAAGTACTGCAACCACTTAACCCCATGGTGCAAACGGCAAACAAGCCAACGATAAATTTTCTCATGATAAACCTTGAATTAATGACATACGCTTAGAACGCATACCTGTCTATTGCATTTTCCATGCCAGCCTTGGTTCTGGCCCGATGGGAAAGCACTAAGAAATTAGTTAAGAGTTAAAAGTTAATAGTTAATAATTGTTTGCGGGGGGTTTAGGCAGCCAAATAATCCGGCAACTTGGTTTTATTAATTCATAGGCGAGAATACTATTTTAGGCCAATTATTAACTATTAACTTTTAACTATTAACTGCCTTCCCCTTCCCGAATAATTCTTAGTTTACAGCAATGAATCCTCCCCCCAAAATATTCTTTGTACCGCAAATAAAAGAAGCGGATAAATTCACTATTCAACACGAACCCATCTCTTCCATTGGTCTCATGGAACGCGCGGCATCGGCGTGCACAAAATGGATCACGCAACATTTTTCAAAACAGGAAACATTCATCATCGTCTGTGGCAATGGCAATAATGGCGGAGATGGCTTGGCTGTTGCGAGGCAATTGCATCTTTCGGGTTACCTGGTGCAGGTTTATCTCATAGAGACGAATGGAAAATATACTGATGATTTCCTGGCGAATCGTGAGCAGCTCGAAAAAATAAACAAAGCACCCGTCAAACAAATACTATCGCCCACGGATCTTACGATCAAAACCGGTGATATTGTGATCGATGCCTTATTCGGAACAGGATTATCCAAACCGGTTACCGGTTTAGCGGCAGCCATTATTACGCTGATCAATAACAGCGGCACAAAAATTATTGCGATCGATATGCCCTCAGGTTTATTCGCAGATAAACAAA
>JAQBNJ010000446.1 GCA_028288645.1 Sediminibacterium sp. | reverse complement strand
TCATGTGAAGGATAGATATAGATCTTTCCATTGAATACATGTGCTGAAGGATCGGCAGTGAAAATATGTTTCACGAGAGGCTGGGAGATGGGTTTCTTTTTTAAAGTGCCTTTTTCCTGTGCTGATACAACTAACGCAGATACAGCCAAGGCAACTGCCAAAAAGATTTTATGTTTCATAAGTAATTAATTTTATTTTATAAGCCCGTTTGCTATTTGTTTGATAGTATTTTGTGTAAATCTTGTTTCTGGTGGCCCGAGGTAACTTGGTTTTACACCACCCATATCACCAACTAATTTTTGCAAAATAACTGCGGGGCTTACCATCCAGAATTTGATTACATGTCTGCCTTTAATTGGAATAGCATGTATTGTAGTTTTGATAATAATATTGTTTGTCATCCAACCTTCCCAAATCCTTGTATTGTTATCGTCTTTATTGATGACAACAGTCTGAGGAGTTTCATCATCCACTGAAACAGCATATTTCAGTCCTTCATCATTATGAAAATTTAAAGTAGGAGAGAGATAAGCCTGCAATTTCACAATTCCGGTATCATACACATATATTTCATATTCAAGATGCGGGGAATTATTACCCGGTATCTGTGTTGCTGCAGTTACAGGCATAGTAGTAATGGCTGAACCTGTTTTGCCATGATCCGGTAATACCTGCCAGCTAATATTATTACCATTGATAGCTTTACTATAATGATCACCCTCTATTGAAATATAACCATCCTGCTCATAAAAGAAATTTTGATTTACAGTTTTGGGCAATAAATTAATGGCTGTTTTTTGCGCCATAAAGATTGGCTCTGAAATTACACTTGAGTCTCCTCTGTCGGGCACGTATTTAACGTCGGGAATTTTTTGTTTGTTGGGTTGTTGCCAATAGGTGTAACCGATGTGCGTTTGATCCATCATATGGTTCCATTTGCCATTTGCCAAGGCATTATATTCTAAGCTGATTAGCGAGTCTTTGATATATAATTCTTTTACTTTATTGGCATATGTATTTGTCATAGGTGTTTCCGCACCGGCCTGCCATTTGTTCCTGGCAACATAGAGGTATAATTCCTGCAAATTTGCACAAGCTTTTACCGGGTGTAATACTAATTGGAAATACGCGTCCTTATATTCGGGCTGGAGTGCTTCATTTATTTTTTCTGCGCGTAATAGCAGTTTATTGTAATCTTCAGTTACATTTTTCGCTTCATGATAGTTTTGAAAACTATATGTGTTGGCGTCTAATAATTCCGGTTTTCTGCGCCCATTATATTTCGCATACTTCGAAAGTATATCAGCAATCTCAACCGCATACTTACTCCCAAATTGATCAGCCGCCCATTTCTCAGTATATTTTTTCAGATCGGTTGCTTTGATCCTGTCCGGCGCCCATGCATAGTCAAGAAAAAATGAGATCGGAAATTCCATAGGTTTGATATCGCCCACATTCACCACCCAGATATTCTTCACTCCATATTCATACGCAAGATGCATTTGTTCCCATACTCTCGGGATAGGATTTGTGTTGAGCCATTTATAATTTCTTGGTCCGCCTACATAGTCAAAATGATAATAAATGCCATAACCGCCTTTACGTGGTGCATCAGTTAATTTGGGAAGCTTGCGGATATTGCCCCAGTTATCATCGCACAACAATAAAGTAACATCATCGGGTACACGCATGCCTTTATCGTAATAATCCTGTACTTCTTTATACAGCGCCCATGATTGTGGTATTTCGGAAGCGGGCTTACCCGTTACCTCTTCAATAATTTTTCGTTGGTCTGCAACAATTCTTTCCAGTAAAGCGATATTGCTTCCCTGTGTCATTGGCATATCGCCATCGCCGCGCATGCCAATGCTCACAACACTTTCGTGCGTGCCCATGTTCTCGATTCCTTTCTTCCAGAAAGCTCTTAAAACAGTATCGTTTGTTTGATAGTTCCATGCACCTTTACCATAGCGTTTCCATTCCTGTTGCGCGCGCAGCATAGGCTCGTGGTGAGAATTACTGATGACGATTCCATATTTATCTGCGAGTATTGGATTTAATGTATCATCATCCGCAAACGCATTGCCCCACATGGCGGGCCATAAATAATTTGATTTCAAACGGAGAAGTAACTCAAATATTTTTTCATATACGAGGTGATTCACTCCGCCGAATTTCTCTTTTGTCCATCCTGAGAATGCAGGCGCTTCATCATTGATAAATATGCCGCGGTATTTTACAGAAGGTTGATCAGTGATGTTAGTCCCCTTGGTGATATAGATCTCTTTCTTTTTCTTCACCGGCACATCGGCCCACCAGTTCCATGGTGATACACCCATCTGCCTGGATAATTCGAAAACACCGAATGCTGTTCCTCTTCTGTCGCTTCCTGTTATCACTAATGCATTGTCGATGCCTGGAAAGGGATTGGCTACCACCTGTATCTGGTATGCTTCCCATTTACCCAGTAAGTTGCCTGTTTTTATCTTTTTATTTTTCACCAATTGCGCGATCAATGAAGAGCGATCCGCTGAACCGATGAGGATAATATTTTTTCCGCCAGAAGATAAAATATTTTGAATGGCAGGTTTTTTACCTGTTACGCTTTCAATATCTGTTTGCAGGAAGGATGCTGCTTTCTGTACGAGCCAGTGGTCCTTATCATCAACCACCAGTGTGGCTGCATTCGAGCCAACCAATACAAAGCCGCTGTTCTCTTTTTTCTCCGTAATAAAATTTTGCGCACACAACTGGCTAAGCAACAAGAGCACACATGGAAGAAGCATCCATTTCTTTTTCATATATAAGTATTGTTTTCCTCCGTGCAACTCTGTCTCTCTGTGTCTCTGTGGTGAAAAAAGATCGAAGCGAAGGCTTCACCACAGAGACACGGAGAAACAGAGATTCACAGAGATATTAGTTACTGCCATTTCCCGATGCGAACTGGGGAATTATGGCTTTATAATATTCTAAAGACTGATTTTGTACTGATTTACTTCTTCTTTTTCAACGACGACTCCCTCACGATCAATTCCGATTTGATGATAATGGTATTGGTCAGTTTGATATTCGAATTGCCCTGTAAATGATTGATCAGGTTCCTTGCAACGATCTCGCCGATCTCAATGCCGGGATAGTTGATCGTGGTGAGTTTTGGTTCTATGATCTTGCTGATCACATCATTGTTAAATCCAACAATGGCAATGTCTTCGGGTATGCGGATCCCCGCTTCTTTCAAGGTTTGTATGCAGATAGCGGCGCAAAAATCATTGGTGATAAAAATGCCATCCGGCATCGGCTTCATGGCCATTATTTTTTGCGCGGAACGGATACTCGCTTCTTCACTAAGATCATCTACCACCACTTGTTTCTCTGAGAATTTCAATCCGCCTTCTGCGAGCGCCAGCTGGTATCCTTTTAAACGTTCTGAATATACATTTCTTTTCAGATTGGCCGTTATATGTGCAATACGTTTGCAACCTTGCTCTATCAGATGTTTTGTTGCATCATAGCCGGCTTTCATATTATTAATCACCACTTTGGTGCCTTCTCTTTCTTCAAATACGCGGTCGAAGAAAATAACCGGTATGCCTTTTCTTTCAAAAGGTTCAAAATGGTCGAGGTTTTCTGTATCAAAAGCGAGAGAGGCGATCACGCCATCCACTCTTTTATGAAAAAGGTTCAGCGTATTCGCGGCTTCCTTGGCAAAGGTTTCTGAAGAGTGTGTAATAATGATATCGTAATTCGCTTCATTGGTAATTTTCTCAATGCCGGCCAATACAGAAGTAATGAACTGGCTCCTTAATTCATGCACGATCACCCCAATGGTATTGGTGCGTTGTTTTCTTAAATTACTTGCGAAATTATTAGTGCGGTAACCAAGCTTGCTGGCGAGATCAGAGATCTTTTTCTTCGTGTGTTTATTGATCGCAGGATGGTCCTTTAAACCACGGCTGACTGTTGCGGCTGAGAGGTCAAGCTCCCTGGCAATATCGTAAATCGTTATTTCTTTTTCTCGGCTCATAAAATACAATCGGTTGCAATATAGGGTAAAATGAAAAAAAGCTCAGCTTTTTACTTTCTTTTTGCCTGAGGATTCCCGGATGATCAATTCAGATCGCAGGATGATAATATTAGTTGTGGTAATATTTGAAACCTTGTTCAGGTGATTGATCAATTGCGTAACGGCAGCTTCTCCCATCGCATAACCGGGATAATTAACAGTAGTAAGATTGGGTTCCACTACATTGCTCATTGGGTCATTATTAAAGCCGACAAAAGCCATATCCTCAGGTATCCGGATGCCTGCTTTTTTCAAAGTACGCATACAATATACGGCGCATGCATCGTTGGCTGAGAATACTGCATCGGGTAAATGTTTTAATTTAAGAATGTATTTTGCCGATTCTATACCCGCCTCTTCACTCATATTCTTGGTAAGGATCAACTTTGGATCGGGTATGATCTTATGATCGGTCAACGCCTGTTTGTAACCGCGCAATCTTTCTGCGTATACATTGCTCACAGTACTTCCGCCAATATGCAGGATCCGCCTGTAACCATTGTCCAGTAAGTGTTTGGTAGCCTCGTAGGCGGATTTATAATTGTCTATGATGATCCCCATACACTTGTTGTGTTCTTTGATCCGGTCGAAGAAGATCACCGGTATCCCTTTCCTGATGAAAGGTTCAAAATGGTCGATGTTCTCCGTTTCATAGGATAGCGATACCAGTAAACCATCCACACGGCTGTTGAACATCGTATCCGCGTTCGTCATTTCTTTTTTCAGGGTTTCAAGCGACTGGCTGATGATCAGGTTGTATCCTTCCATGCTGGCTATATGCTCCATGCCGGCGATTACATTCGACATAAAATAACTGCTCAACCTGGGTACGATCACGCCAATGGTATTGGTGCTTTTCTTTCTAAGGTTGCTGGCAAACATATTCGAGCGGTAGCCTAATTGCTTGGCAAGGTCCTGGATCTTTTTGCGGGTGGCCTTGTTAACAGCGGGATGGTCTTTCAAGCCACGGCTAACGGTAGCTGCTGATATATCCAGTTCACGGGCAATATCATATATAGTGATCTCTTTCTCGTGCGACATGGGGCAAACAGGTTAGTTGTGTACCCTAAGATAGGTGTTTTAAAAAAAATATTATGCAATCGGTTGCAATTCCGAAAAATCTCCCGATATTAGTTTTGTGAATCAGGAATGTACCTGTTCACTGCGCCAAATACGATTGTTTTCATGCAGAAAATGTTAAACATATTTCTCAGCAAATGCAGGCACGGCAAGCTTTTCGGCATTTTATGCACGGCTGTATCTTATCAAGACTCCTACTCACATTGCGTATTATCGGTTCCTGGTAAGAAAACAGGTTTGGTGGGATTTTCAGGGCGAAAAATAATTTTCGGGAATTTATTTTTTCCACTTTTTGATCACCAATTTTTTCCAGCAGCGTTATTTTTTTTACGAATAGACGGATCGAGGCAGAGAACAGACTGCACTTGATCTGCCTGTTTGTTTTATAACTTATTGATAATAAATATATTAACTAATGCAACCGATTTCAAAATAAACAAAAAAATCGTTTTTTTTGAATGCTTTGCACGCGATAGTATAAACCGAGCTATATGAAACCAAAATACTAACCGGCCTTAACCCAACGATTGCTTTATGAATACAAGTTAATCCCACACTTACAACGCAACAAAGCGCTACCTGTATGGTAGTGAAACCGGTCCTACGACAGAGGTAACGGCCATTCTATATTTCATCTTAAAAAATTACTGCTATGAAACGATTGCTTGCGCAGCATCAAAGAAAAATTTCCAGCCGGATAGGGTTGCTATTTCTTTTAACGGCTGCCTTACTGGTTATTTTACCGCAAAACAACTTGTCGGCCCAGACGCAAAGAAAAACGGTGAAAGGGCATGTAACAAATGATAAAGGGGAAGCCGTATCCGGCGCCTCTGTATTAGTAAAAGGAACAACCACAGGTACAAACACTAATACCAATGGTGATTATACCATTTCTGTTGCCAATAATGCAACACTTGTGATCTCTTATGTTGGCTATGATGCCAAAGAGATTCGCGTTGGGAACGGCTCAACAGCAGACGTTCAATTACAACCTACCAATAAAGAACTTGACCAGGTGATCGTAGTGGGATACGGTACACAAAGGAAAAGGGATGTTACCGGTTCGGTTGTTTCTGTAAGTGAAAAAACACTGAAAGAAGTTCCTGCACCAAATATCATCAGTCAGTTAAAAGGAAGGGTTGCGGGTGTTGATGTTGTAAGCAACAGCGCTACACCGGGTGCAAGCGGTTCTATCCGTATACGAGGTAACCGTACACTCACCACTTCTTCCGGATCAAGTGATGCACTTGATGGTCCTTTACTGGTGGTTGATGGAATTCCATTTGGCGGAAGCATCAACGATATCAATACAGAAGATGTGGCAGGGCTTGAGATCCTGAAAGATGCATCTGCAACAGCGATCTACGGATCAAGGGGTGCAGGTGGTGTTATATTGATCAGCACTAAAAGAGGAAGAACAGGCAAAGCCATATTTACTTATGATGCATTTCACGGTATCAGCAGTATCATGGGAAAATACAAAGTAATGAACGGAGCGGAGTATGCGCAGTTCAAAACAGATGCAGCTTCCTATAACCGTTCAACCTGGCCAACCAGCGCCGGAACTTCTTCTTATTTTATGACAGGCGCAGAAATAGCTGCACTGGCTGCAGGTGTTTCTACCGACTGGCAGGATCTTATCTACCAGAATGGATTTACCACCAGCCACGTGCTTGGCCTTACCGGTGGTAATGATGGTACACAATACGGCATGAGCGCCGGTTATTACAAAGAAGAGGGCCAGATACCTAATCAAACTTTTGAAAGGGCCACTTTGCGCACTACTATCGATCATAGGATCGGCAGCCGGGTAAGAATAGGCCTCAATACATTTAATACATTATCTTATTCCAATACACCGGGCGGCGGTGGTGTTCCGGGAGGGCTTGTAAGACTTACTCCATTGGCATCACCTTATAATGCCGATGGTACTGTTAATCTTAACCCGGCCATTGGTTCTATCGATGCGGCTACGGTAAGCCCGTTGACACTGATCACCAAAGCGAGTTCTATCCTGGCGAGGAACAGGCGTTTACGAACATTCAATACTTTATATGGTGAAGTGCAGATCATTGAAGGATTGAAATACCGCCTGAATGTTGGCCTCAACTTTGAACAGCAAAACGGTAACGGTTATAACGGGCCGCTTACCTATACCAATTCGGCTACTGTTCAAACCTCATCGAATGCCAATGTGAACAATTCAGAATCGTGGAACTATGATATACAACACCTGATTACTTACAACAAAACATTTGGCCAGAAACACAGGCTTGACTTCACAGGGTTGTATGAGATTATCAAAGATCATAGCCAGAACAGTGGATTTAACGTGGTGGGTGTTCCTGCCGATTATATTCAGAGTGCGAACTTTGCCCTTGCGAGTGGAGCGCCTACTGTTTCAGCAGGTGGTTATTCAGAAGCCGGTTTATTATCTTATATGGGTCGCGTGAACTATGGCTTTGACAATCGTTTTAATTTAACGGCTACGGTTCGTGTGGATGGTGCATCACAATTATCACCGGGTTACCAATATTTTACTTACCCTGCATTTGGTATAGGCTGGACCGTTACCAACGAGAAATTCATGAACGGCGCTACCTGGTTGTCCAATCTTAAAATACGTGGAGGCTGGGGTATTTCAGGTAACCGTAACGTAGGCGCTTATTCAACATTGGGTTCTTTATCGGCCAGCAC
>JAQBNJ010000347.1 GCA_028288645.1 Sediminibacterium sp. | reverse complement strand
TTGCGGATACAAATATCTTTTTATCCAGCTTTGATAAAGAACCGAAGATATAAGACATGTCCTCTTCAAAACCGAGTGCCAGTGATTTATCGAATTCGTCGAGTACCAGCGTAGTAACTGCTTCTCTTGCGAATGTGGCGCGTTTGATATGATCGGCTATACGTCCGGGGGTACCAATGAGTAATGCCGGAGGTTCCGTTAGATTCTGTATCTCCGTCTGCATATCATGCCCCCCATAACAACAGCTCACTTTGAAGCCGGTGGCCATTTTTTTCCAAACGAGTTCTATTTGTATGGCCAGCTCTCTTGATGGGGTAAGTACCAGGCATTGTACTCTTTTTTCATCCTGCTGCAGCATCTGCCAGATGGGTATTAAAAAAGCCAGTGTTTTACCGGAACCTGTGGGTGATAAGAGTAATATTTCTTTGCCGGAGGCAATAGCCGCCAATGCAGATCCCTGCATGGCATTGAGTGAGTTGATGCCTAATTCAGTAAGTATTGCAGAGAGTTCTTCTTTCGATCGCATCTGCAAAGGTAACTATATATAATTTTGGAATTTGGGAATTGGGAGATTTTGGAATTTGTTCGGGTGCAGCGCCAAAAGAAATTTCCCAATTCCAAAATTCCAAAATCAAAGTAATGGGGTATATTAATGGATATGTTCCGGCTCCGGTTCTTTTTTCCTTCCGATACCCCTGATGATCCTGTAAATAGCTGCAAGCATAAAAATTCCTCCCAACACTACCACAATAGATGATCCTGCAGGAAAATCGTAATGGAAAGAAAAATTTAATCCAAAGAAACCGCCAAGCAGGCTGATGATGATAGCAATGATCAAAACCGCTGCTTTATTTTTGGTAAGCATGATCGCCGATACCGCCGGTATGATCAGGTAGGAAAAAACAGGAATTACCCCGTTGATCTTTACAGCAAAAACGATGGCGAGTCCGATAGAAATATAAAACAAGAAGTTCCAGATATTGAAGATCCCGATCAGGTGGTTCACGCCATTTTCAAATGATTCAGTGAGAGCGAAGAATTTTTTGAAGAAGATCAGCTGTACCAGAAGTATGGCACCAAACACGATACCGATAGAAGTGATCTGTTCCCAGCTTACAGAGAGGATGTTACCAAACAATACTTCCTGTATATCAGAATCACCATGTGCTGTTTTTGAAATGAGCAATACGGTTAGCGCTGATGCAAATGCATATAAGATACCGATTACCGCTTCCTGTTTCAATCGCTTATCCCTAATGTTGATGAACGACATAAGTAACGCTCCTGATAAAGTAAAGATCAATGGAATGGAAGTAACACCCGTTCCGATAAAAGCGGCAAATGCTACGCCCAGTGATGAGATTTGTCCCAATGCAAGATCAACAAACACGATGCCCCTTCCTACCACATGAACACCCATATAAGACAGGAGTACACCCGTAATAGCGGCTGCAATAAAGGCCTGCAGCATAAACGATAAATGAAACATTTCAAACATAATAAACAGTTTTACATTCTGATCTAATAAAAATGGTATGATTATTTAAGTACGCTTACGAGCTGATCGATATCATAATCAAACAGGTCAAAATAGGTTTTGATCGATGGGAACGCGCCGGTTGATGTTGCCATAGTTAATTCTTTCACACCTGTTTGTTTGGCAACCACATCCGATGACGATGTTGTAAAGTAAGGTGATGAAATGATCACTTTTATTTTATTGGCCGTTACTTCATTGATCACTTTTACCAGTTGCGAAGGAGATGGTGGTATACCTGGCTTTGGTTCCATAAAATCCACTATCTGTAAACCAAATCTTTTTTCAAAATAAACCCACTCGTTGTGGTAAGCAATGATCTTGCTTCCCCTGTATGGCGCCATTTTGGCTTCCCACTCTTTTAATTTCATATCGATCTTTACATTGAATGCAGCAAGGTTTGCTTCATAATATGCTTTGTTGGCCGGATCGATCCTTTCCATTCCATTCGCAATATTTCTTGCGATCACTTTTCCGTTTAATGGATCCAGCCAGTAGTGTGGGTTGCCGTAAATATGTATATCCCCCTCACCACGATTAACGGCAGACGGAACCTGCAAAAGCCCCATCCCTTCCGATGCATCCACATAACCGGGCGATCCTTTCTGGATCTTCGGATTTCTTGAACTCGCGAGCAATTGTGGTGACCAGCCTGTTTCAAGATCCAATCCCACCGTTACAAAAAGATCCGCATTGGATATGGCTATAATATAACTTGGTTTTGGATCAACAAAATGCGGGTTCTGGTAGCCTGTGGCAATGTTTGATACAGAAACTTTGTTTCCACCGATCATCTCTGCAATGCTTCGCATATCCATGGTGGTAGTAACTATTCTTATTGCTGCATTGGTTCCTGTAACGGTTACCAGCAATATGGCTAAAATTGAAAGTATTTTTTTCATGATCTATCTCCTATAATTTGTAGTACGTTTTTTAATATTGATGCGCACCATGCGCACCTATTACAAAGATCCAGCGAAGCCAGAACTGGTTATAGTCTGGCTCTTTATTTACATGTGTCATCTTTCCTTCAAATTCTATCTTCTGAAATTCTGTTGCCAGCCATCCGGCTGTTAAAGAATATGCATTCTCAACAATGCTTCTGTCGTAAGGTTTTTGCGCATAGTCATATCTTCCTGTTAAAAACCATCGCTGCGCGACCTGGTATTCGAGAAATGAATAGAGGCCAGTGCTATTGGATTCGTTCTTACCACTATACTTTGCATTGCTGTAGAAAAATTCGGTCTGCCAGGTAAGCGAACGGTACGTGTTCATTTGAACCGGTTTCCATTTATAGGTAATATCTGCCGTGGCCATATTGGTAACGCTGGAAGAATCATTCGGCCCCGTAATACCTGTTAAACCAAATTCAAGCGTTGCATTATCCGACAAGGTAAAGAAGTTTTTCAGATGCGCGAGATAGATCATTTTGTTGTTATCGCCGCGAAAAAAAGAAGGCGATTCACCTGCGCCTGAAGTTACCTGGAAAACAAGTTCCTGGTAAAAAGCTTTATTGGGAACCAGCCAACTGATGGAAGCGCCTTCATCATTCAAGCCTTCTTCGCCAAAATAATTTACATACGCATTAGGCAGGTCTATAAAAGGAAGTGCGTGCGGGTGCGTTGGATTGATCTTACCAACTGCCTGCCTGAACTTACCTACTTTCAACTGCAGTTTTGCAGGTAAGGAAAGTGAGGTAAGGTATCCCTCTTCTATCCCGGCCCCGTATTTTCCTGTAGCCGCATCGCGACTGAATGAAGCAAAGAAATCGGCCCTGATATATGGATCCACAACGGATTGAAAAGAGATTTCCGTTTCATTGAGATAGGCATTAAAATTTCTTTTTCCCTGGCTGATATAGGATCCCCTGAAATCAGCCACCACGCCAATATCCGGGTTGGCTGAAATGGCCGAACGTGTTTGCTGCGGAACTGCCTGCGGCTGGTTTGTTTGACCCGCCTGCATTTGCTGTTCGATCATTTTAAGCAACGCGATCGAATCCTGCGCCTGTTTCGCCAATAAAGAATCTTTTGCTTTTTCCGCTGTTTGTGCGACTGTTCTGTTATTGACAGACATGATCGTCATCAATAATACAACAGAAATAATTTTTTTAGGTATAGGTATTTGCATTACGGAATAGTAGTGAGTGTGTTAGATAAATAGTTTACGGGTATTATACAATAACACCTTCCTGATGAACTAACTATTTACCGGGGGCCCCCTAAGCGTTGCATAAATTACGGGAACGGAAGAAAAAGAAATATCCTTAACAATGTAAGGTGCAAAAGAATGAAACACGGGAAAAGAAAGGGCCGCCAGGCTGCTTTCAAAAGGAGAATCTGCCACCAGGTTATCGCAACCGCAACTAAATTCGGGATTGGTTAACTGGTAAGGAGCTTTGCTGTGTTTAGCGGAACATTTATCAGTATGACTGGCGACGATATCGTGCAGGGTCCTTTTCGGTGTCATACTCAACGCAAAAACGATCAGCAATAAACCTGCGAAAAATCTTGTTATGTAAACGGACCTTAACAAATGGGGGTAATTAGTTGGGTAAACTTAAATTAAAATTTCGAGAATAGGTAGTAAGCGCTTGATCTTTCGGTGAAAGGCTTTACTGGAACTCTGAAATTTCTATATGTTAAAAAAATTAACAATCTATTGAGACGAACAAAGAAAAATGTTGGTTACTCAATATCGATATCATACTTATCCAGTAGCCCGGAA
>JAQBNJ010000325.1 GCA_028288645.1 Sediminibacterium sp. | reverse complement strand
GTTCTTACCTTCTCATACCCGGCATCCGGCCCATGGGCATATTGCTCATGGTCTTCATCATCTGTTTCATCTGTTCGAACTGTTTCATAAAAGCATTGATCTCAGAAATATCTTTTCCGCTGCCTTTGGCAATTCTTAATTTGCGTGAAGGTGTCATCGAATCCGGGTTTGCCCTTTCAAACGGCGTCATCGAACTGATCATCGCTTCTATGCCTTTGAAAGCATCATCCTTGATATCAATATCTTTCATGGCCTTTCCAACACCCGGTATCATTCCCATCAGGTCCTTCAGGTTACCCATTTTTTTGATCTGCTGCAATTGGTCCATAAAATCCTGGAAATCGAATTGGTTCTTACGGATCTTCTTTTCCAATTTTTTGGCTTCCACTTCATCATACTGTGCCTGCGCTTTTTCTACGAGGCTGGTAATATCACCCATCCCCAGGATCCGCTGCGCCATACGATCGGGATAGAACACATCCAGTGTATCCATCTTCTCACCACTGCTTACAAACTTGATCGGTTTGTTCACTGTGTATTTGATAGACAACGCCGCACCACCTCTTGTATCGCCATCTAATTTCGTTAATACAACACCGGTAAAATCCAAACGATCATTAAATGCTTTGGCGGTGTTCACTGCATCCTGTCCAGTCATCGAATCCACCACAAATAAGATCTCTGCAGGATTCACTGCCGATTTGATATTGGCCACTTCCATCATCATCGCCTCATCTATCGCCAAACGGCCCGCAGTATCGATGATGATCACATTTTTATTCTTTACTTTTGCTTCTTTGATCGCGTTTTGCGCAATAGCAACCGCATCTTTATTGTCTCTTTCACTATATACATCCACACCTACCTGTTCAGCCAAAATGGTCAATTGGTCGATCGCCGCAGGACGATAAATATCTGCCGCAACCAGTAAAACAGATTTTCCTTTTTTGGTCTTCAGGTAATTGGCCAGTTTGCCGGTAAAGGTTGTTTTACCACTACCCTGCAAACCCGCTACCAGTATGATCGCCGGGTTGCCACTGATGTTGAATTGCGCCTCTGATCCACCCATCAGTTCAGTAAGTTCATCCTGCACGATCTTCACCATTAACTGGCCGGGACTGATCGCGTTGATCACTTTTTCACCGGTAGCTTTGTCTTTTACCTTGTCTGTAAATTCTTTGGCTATTTTAAAGTTCACATCGGCATCTATCAATGCGCGGCGGATATCTTTTACCGTATTGGCAATATTCAGTTCATTGATCCGTGCCTCGCCTTTGAGGTTCTTAAAGGCGGATTCTAATTTTTCACTTAACGAATTAAACATGGTTCTCTTGTTTCAATCTTTCACAAATAAAAAGTGAATATGGCTAAAGCTATATTCTGGAAGGATTGCAAATATAACCTCCTTGGGCAAATAAATAACCCGGGCTGTTAAGCCAACGTCTTTTAGTTAAGATTTTTGTTCCGTAGGAACATATCGTGGGTAGAAAGGTCAGGGATTGCATTCCTCGTTCCGTAGGAACGGTCCGTGCTAAAAGCGGCATCAAACGTTCTTACGGAACGTAATCCATCAATTTATTTGAATCGCTACCCACCAATTGTTCCGATGGAACAAAAAGCCGGGTTAATTCTTATCCGAGGTAAAAACGGAGATGTTTACTTCTATTTGTGCTGCGCAACTTCGTTATTGCTTTGTCTTTTATTTGACGAACTCTCTCGCGTGTCAAATGAAACCTCTCCCCAATATCTTCGAGGCTCAAAGGATGGTCAATACCGATCCCGAAAAAATAACACACCACATCTTTCTGCCTGTCGGTTAACGTGCGCAGGCTGCGTTCTATTTCCATACGCAGCGATTCGTGGTGAACGAGTTTTTCATCTGTTCTTTCTGCATTGGGGTTTTCCATCAGGTCAAGTAAAGTGCCGTCTTCTCCGTCAGACAAAGGCGTATCCATGCTTACGTGGCGGAAACCTACACTCATGGTTGCGGTCACTTCATCAATACCTATCTCTAAAAGATTAGCTAATTCTTCGGGTGTGGGTTCACGTTCAAACTCCTGTTCCAGTTGCTGGTAAGCTTTACTGATCCGGTTGGTGAGCCCTACTTTATTCAATGGTAAACGAACAATACGGCTCTGTTCGGCCAGTGATTGCAATATGCTCTGGCGGATCCACCATACCGCATAGGAGATAAATTTAAAACCTCGCGTTTCATCAAAACGCAAGGCAGCTTTGATCAATCCCAAATTGCCTTCGTTGATCAGGTCGGGTAGAGTAAGCCCCTGGTTCTGGTATTGTTTCGCAACAGATACTACGAAACGGAGATTGGCTTTGATGAGCCTGTCAAGCGCAAGCTGGTCGCCTTCCCGGATGCGCATCGCCAGTTTTACTTCTTCTTCGGGAGTAATGAGATCCACTTTGCCTATTTCCTGCAGATATTTTTCGAGGCTCTGGGACTCACGATTGGTAATCGACTTTGTTATTTTGAGTTGGCGCATACTCATAATAAACCGGTTTTGGTTGTATGTTAGTATTGGTTAGGGAACTCTGGTTGCAAGGTTGAGCGAATAAAACACTACGCCACATAGTCGGTTGTGTAGCAATTTAACATTTTTTCAAAACTTATCAAAAAAAATATTTTTTACAACGCGTTGAAAAACAATGTTTTAACACGGATCGATTTGCAAAAACAGATTTTGGCTGATTGAATGGCGCACCGTTGCCAAAAAAACATTTGGAAGCGAGGGATTATTTAATATTATTGCAGCCCTACGACAGATTGTAGGTTAAAGAGATTGTAATGAGTAAGAAGCAATTATTTACGTTGGAGTTTCCGGTCAGATGTTCACCAACTATTTTATACGAATTTTTAGCTACTCCCGCAGGTTTACAGGAATGGTTTGCAGATAAAGTAGATGAATGGGAAAATGTATACAGTTTTTCATGGAATGGCAGTGTGCCCGATAAAGCAAGCGTATTAGATAAAGAAGAAGATAAATTCATCCGTTTTCATTGGCTGCATGGCGAGAAGAACGAATATTTTGAATTCCGTATTGAAAAAACGGAGATCTCTAACCAGACTATTTTAGTGATCAAAGATTTTGCAGAAAAGAACGAGATTAAGGACCAGAGCCAGTTATGGCAATACCAGATCAAGGACCTGTTTCACAGGTTAGGTGGTGCAGGATAAATTATGCCTAAACGTTTGTAAGCATTTGTACTATTTCGCGGTAACTCTCTTCAAAGAAAACTGGCAACTCTTCCCAATCCTTTAAAGAAATTTTTTTGGCAAGCTTGATAAAAGGCTGTTCCAAAAAATGATGCACTTCCTTTTTTTCGAGTGGTATATAATTGTCTTCCTCAAAATGATGTTTCCATTGATCATTGCCCGTGCCGGTATACCAGCCTTCGGGTGATGCCGAATCAAAATATTTTTGAATTTGCGCTGCATATTTTTCTTTGCAACTGCCCGATAAATGAAGCGTGATACTGCAAAAATTTCCCCACCAGAAAAAACTGCGGATCGCAAATGCATCAGTAGCAGTAAAATGCCGGGGATGATCCAGCATCACCCATGGCAATCCCTGGTATTGCTCACCTTTTGATATTTTTGGGGAACGGAAATCTATCCCCTGCGCGGTTAATGA
>JAQBNJ010000301.1 GCA_028288645.1 Sediminibacterium sp. | reverse complement strand
GAAGCGAAGGCTTTACCACAGAGACTCAGAGGACACGGAGTTCCACAGAGAAATGCCGATAGTCAGGATGCTTCAGGATGGCTTGTGGCATAAAACAGGTAAATTAGTCACTTAAATTGCTTGCCTGTTATGAGGAATAAGAAAATAGTTACTATTCTGCTGTTTTTGTTACCCGCCGTTGGGTTATTAGCCCAGAATGCCAAATTAGATTGGGTAAGCAAAGTAGGTGCGCGTCCATTCACTCCTTCCACAAAAATTTTCTCTGCGAATGATTACGGTGCAGTGAATGATGGACAGACACTCAGCTCGCCCTTTATTCAAAAAGCCATTGATGCATGCGCCGCAAAAGGTGGTGGAATCGTAACATTAAAACCCGGTACCTATGTAAGCGGTTCGCTTTTTCTGAAAGACAAAGTGAACCTGCGTATTGATAAAGGTGTATTGATCTTAGGTTCACAGAATTTTGATGATTATCCTGAAATGGATACCCGTATCGCCGGTATTGAAATGAAATGGCCATCTGCATTGATCAATATCATCAATGCAAAAAATGCAACGGTATCGGGGCAAGGCGTGATCAATGCAAGAGGCAAATTCTGCTGGGATAAATACTGGACCATGCGCAAAGACTATGATGCAAAAGGTTTGCGCTGGATCGTTGACTATGATGCAAAACGTGTGCGTACTTTGCTTGTGCAAAATTCATCCGACATTAACATCACCGGTCTTACATTTAAGAACGCGGGTTTCTGGACAGTGCAATTATTATACTCGCATCACATAACAGTTGATGGACTGATCATCAAAAATAATGAAGATGGCAACGGTCCGAGACAGGATGGGATTGATGTGTATTCGTCATCATTGATTCTCGTGCAGAATTGCGATATTGATTGCAACGATGATAATTTCTGTTTAAAAGCGGGGCGTGATTGGGATGGCCTGCGCGTAAACAAACCCACCGAATATGTTGTGATCCGTAAATCGATTGCGAGAAAAGGCGCCGGGCTGGTAACATTGGGCAGCGAAACATCCGGGGGTATCAGGCATGTATTGGCAACCGATCTTACCGCCAATCACACAGATAATGGGTTGCGGATCAAGTCTGCCACAACGCGTGGTGGGACAATAGAAGATATTTATTTTCAAAACTGCACGATGGATTCATTAAAAAATGTTTTCAGTTTCACACTCAACTGGAACCCTTCTTACAGTTATTCTGAATTACCCAAAGGCTACAATTACGAAACCATTCCGGCGCACTGGAAATCGATGCTGCAAAAAGTAACACCTGTTGAAAGAGGGATACCGCATGCAAAAGATATCTATGTCAGCAACCTGAAGGTGACCAATGCACAGACTATATTTACAGCTTCCGGTCTTGACCAATCCTGGCTCACTAATTTTGTTTACAGCAATTCGAGTTTCACCGGGGATATTATGGGATTGATGGAATTCACCAAAGAATGGAAATTCAATAATGTAAGCTTTAGCGTTCAAAAAAATAAACCGGTTGCAAAACCACAATCAAGAGAAGTAGAAGAAAGACTGAAACAGTAATTATCAAACAGACATATGAAATTGTATAAATTATTTACCCTTGCGATCATAGTTGCTTCTTTTACCTTGATCGATCAAAAGCCAACATTGTATATTATTGGCGATTCAACTGTGAAGAATGGTGATGGCACCGGAAAGGGCGGCCAATGGGGTTGGGCCACTGTTGTGGATGCCTATTTTGATACCAACCGAATCGGCGTGCGTAACCATGCCATCGGCGGGAGAAGCAGCCGCACCTTTATCACCGACGGAAGATGGGATAAAATATTGGAAACATTAACAAAAGGCGATTATGTGATGATGCAGTTTGGCCACAATGATAGCAGCCCGTTAGATGATACAGCGCGCGCACGAGGAACGATCAAGGGGATCGGCAATGACAGTGTTGCAACATACAACCCGATCCGTAAGATGAGAGAAGTGGTATACTCCTATGGCTGGTATATGCGTAAATTTGTTAGAGAGACACAGGCAAAAGGTGCGATACCTATTATCTGCTCACCTGTTCCGAGAGATAATTGGAAAAACGGCAAGATCATCCGCAGTGAATATGCGTTATGGGCAAAACAAATTGCAGAAGAGACCGGCGCTTATTTTATTGACCTTCATGAATTGGTATCACTTGAGTACGAGAAAATGGATACAGCTATTGTAAACAAGTTCTTCCCTGCGGATAAAACGCATACCAATAAAGAGGGCGCCATTTTAAATGCGCAACAGGTTGTTGCCGGCATCAAACAATTGAACAAGATCCAGTTGAAAAACTTCCTGCTTAAATAATTATGGTTATGAAAAAAGCTTTTAGAAAAATAGTATACTCTTTTTTATTGCTGGGATCGGTCGCTGTGAATGCACAGAAACTGCCAAAGAAAAATAAGAGTTTAGATGCGATGCGTCTGGCCAATACTTATTTCATGAACAAATGGCCGGATGCAGGCAAGACTATTTTTACCAATATAGAAAGGCCAAGCAATATCTGGACACGCGCCATATATTATGAGGGCCTGATGGAACTATACAAGATCGATCCCGATAAAAAATATAAAAACTACGCCTTACAATGGGGAGAGTTTCACAAGTGGAACCTGCGCGGCGGGATTAAAACAAGGAATGCAGATAATCAATGTTGTGGGCAGATCTATATTGATCTGTACCTGATGGATAAGAAAGAAGAATACATCAAAAACATCAAAGCTTCTGTTGACAGTATGATGGCAACAGAAAAAAAAGACGACTGGAGCTGGGTTGATGCGATACAGATGGCAATGCCTGTCTATACAAGACTAGGTGTTGTATATAAGGATGCCGGCTATTTTAACCGCATGTATGAAATGTATGCATTCACTAAATACAAACACGGCGGCAATGGCTTATACGATCCCAAAACGGACCTGTGGTGGAGAGATAAGGATTTTGTTTACCCTGCATACAAAGAGCCAAATGGCGAAGGATGTTATTGGGCGAGAGGAAATGGTTGGGTATTGGCCGCGTTGGTAAGGGTGTTGCAGTTGTTACCTAAGTCAGATCCGCATTACCAGGAATATCTTACTGATTTTAAAAAAATGTGCAATGCGCTGTTGCCCCTGCAACGTGAAGACGGTTTCTGGAACGTGAGCCTGAAAGACCCGAATAATTTCGGTGGTAAAGAATTAACCGGCACATCTTTATTCACCTACGGTTTCGCATGGGGTATCAACAATGGCGTGCTGGATAAGAAACAATACCTACCAGCCATCTCCAAAGCATGGAACTCACTGTTGAAAGATTGCATACATACTGATGGCAAACTCGGCTATGTACAGGGAACCGGCAAGGAACCTAAAGAAGCACAACCGGTTACTTACGATAAGATACCTGATTTTGAAGATTTTGGATTGGGATGTTTTTTGTTAACGGGAAGTGAAGTGTATAAAATAAAATAATTTTTTTTTGCCACAGAATACACAGATGAGCACAGAAAAAGTCTGTGCTCATCTGTGTATTCTGTGG
>JAQBNJ010000282.1 GCA_028288645.1 Sediminibacterium sp. | reverse complement strand
GCATTAGCGAACCACCCTGCCTTAAAGGCAGTGAGTCCGCAGGCGCCGGTTACCGATTGGTTTATCGGCGATGATTTTCATCACAACGGTGCCTTCATGATGATGGATGCTTTTCCCTTTTATACGGGTTTCGGACAACCACGCCCCAAACCTACAACCGTAGGACCAACCGGTTTTACATTTCCTACACAGGATAGTTATGAATTCTATTTGAGAACAGGCACTTTGCAAAACCTCGCAAAATACATGGGCGATAGCATTGCGTTCTGGAAAGACCTGTACAGCCATCCCAATTACGATGCCTGGTGGAAAGCTAGGAATCCAAGAATTTTTGTAGCAGATATTTCTCCCAATACTGCCACGCTCGAAGTGGGCGGGTTATTCGATGCAGAAGATTGTTTTGGTGCCTGGAATCTTTACAAAGCCATCGAATCCAAATCAAAAAATAATAACAAGTTGGTGATTGGCCCCTGGTACCATGGCCAATGGGCAAGTGGTGATGGAACGCATTTAGGCAATGTGCAGTTCGAAAGCAATACCAGCGAATGGTTCGGTGAAAATATTGAAGTGCCGTTCTTTAATTATTATCTGAAAGGAAAAGGATCGATCGATAAGATCAATGAGGCAAATATCTTTTTCACAGGAGAAAATACCTGGCACCAGCTACCCATCTGGCCACCCGCGGCTATGAAACCAACCGAGATCTACCTCCAGAACAAAGGCAAACTTTCGTTTACAAAAAACAACGATAAAACTTCTTATGCCGAATACATCAGTGATCCTGCCAAACCCGTTCCATACACAGAAGATGTGCATTACAGGAGAACCAGGGAATACATGACTGATGACCAACGCTTTGCTGCACGCAGGCCGGATGTGTTGGTATATCAAACAGAAATATTAACAGAGGACATTACACTCGCCGGGCCACTGACAGCCGATCTGAAAGTAAGTATCTCAACAACCGATGCGGATTTTGTAGTAAAACTGATCGATGTGTTCCCGGATGATTTCACATATGCAACAGCAGCCCCGGTTAACACAACACGAACAGCCACGCCTGGTTCACCCTACCTGATGAACAACTACCAGATGCTCGTTCGCGGTGATATCATGCGCGGAAAATTCCGCAACAGTTTTGAAAAACCGGAAGCGTTTATTCCCAACAAACCGACACAGGTTAAATATACCATGCCCGATGTGGCGCATACTTTCAAAAAGGGCCACCGCATTATGATACAGGTACAAAGCAGCTGGTTCCCGCTGGCAGACAGGAACCCACAGAAATTCGTTGACATTTATAAAGCCACGGAAGCAGATTTTCAGAAAGCTACTATTCGGATCTACCAGGATGAGTCGAAGATCATTCTGCCGGTATTGAAATAGTCACCTTCATTTTTTTACAGCGTCATCATCGTAGTGTGATGGCGTTTTTTTATGCGATTGAATGGCACATGGATGACACGGATTGGGCGGATTTACACGGATCTGATCCGCACCAATCCGCCCAATCCGTGTCATCCGTGTGCCGTTTTTCCAAAAATATTATTTTGTCTATCAAAAATAAAATTTAGATTCGCCTAAATTATAATACAGTATCATGTGCGTTAGGGGTATCATATCAGTCTTTATATTATTTGCAGGTTTTCCAGGTTTTGCCCAGTTAAATCTTGTTTCTCCCGTGAATACAAAGGTTTTTGAAGGCGTTGTAAGGGATAAAAAAGATGATCGTCCGCTACAGTTTAGCACAGTTACCGTATTATCCCTTCAGAGAAATTACCTGAGCGACAGTTCTGGTAAATTCGTAATTCATAACCTTCCTGAAGGCAGGTATTCTATACGGATAAACAATACGGGATATGCTTCACTAACAAAGGAGATCACTATCCCCGGCACAGGTATATTTCACGTGGCAGCGTCGGAGAGCCAGTTAGAACAGGTAGTAGTAACAGCAGTTGCGGGTGCTACTAAAATAAAAAGAACACCCGTTTCTGTTGCCATCATATCACAAAAAGAAATGAACAGGAGCACGAGCACCAATGTGATAGATGCCTTGTTGAAATCAGTACCAGGGATCAGCGCCATTACTACCGGGCCCAATATCAGCAAACCTTTTATACGTGGGCTCGGCTATAACCGTGTGCTCACCTTATACGATGGCATTCGACAGGAAGGACAACAATGGGGTGATGAACATGGTATTGAAATTGACCCTTATGGAATTGGCAGGGCTGAAATTGTAAAGGGTCCCGCGAGCCTGATGTATGGATCAGATGCCATTGCCGGCGTAGTGAACTTAATACCAGGTGCGCCTGCAGAAACAGACGGACGAATTAAAGGCGATGCCGTTACTGAATACCATTCCAACAACAATATGCTGGGAGCCACGCTGGGTCTGGACTACAAAAAAAATGGTTTTTTATGGAGTACCCGCGGATCGACAAAGTCTGCCATGAATTATCGCAATAATGTAGATGGCCGTGTATACAACACCGGTTTCAAAGAAAAAAATCTTTCGGCAATGGTCGGCTGGGAAAAGGCCAATTCAAAGAATTATATTCAACTGAATGTCTATGATAACCTCCAGGAAATACCCGATGGAAGCAGGGACTCATTAAGCAGGGCTTTTACCTATCAAACAAAAGAAGCCGACAAAGATGACGTACGTAACCGGCTTTTAGTACCAGGTGAACGTTTGGCAACTTATACGATCTCGCCCCTCCACCAACATATTCAACACTATCGCTTATATCACAAAGGAATGTACCTGTTAGGTACCGGTGAGCTATTTACACTGGTTGGATTTCAGCAAAATATAAGAAGGGAATATAATCACCCGACTGTTCCGGTGCAGGCCGGATTATATGTTTCATTGAACACCATTAACTATGAAGCAAAATATAGTTTCCCCGAATGGGCCGGCATCCGTTTCACTTATGGAGTGAATGGCATGTACCAGGAGAATAAAAATAAAAATGCAACCGATTTTCCGATACCGGATTATAAACTGTTT
>JAQBNJ010000280.1 GCA_028288645.1 Sediminibacterium sp. | reverse complement strand
CCATTAGCTTAAAACGTTTTTATGGCATCGCTAATTTTGAAGATCTGAATACAGCTATGACGAAAGCCACCCCGGCGATCAGCAAAACGGGTAGTGTGGGTAACGAACTGATTATGCAATTACCATCCACACTTGCGCTGGATCTTGACCTGAATGTAGGTGCCGGATTTTTCTTAAATGTAGCAGGTTCTTTCTTATTAAAAAACAGCGACCAGGATTATCAGGTGGCGGGTTCTTACAGTTATTTCCAGATAACACCACGTTTTGAAAGCAAGGGTTTTGGGATCTATCTTCCTATTACGCACAATGCCATTAATAACTACAACGCAGGTATCGCTTTAAACCTGGGTTCGTTATTTGTAGGATCGGGCAGCCTGTTATCAACTTTCATCAGTGGAGAAACGCGTCAACTTGATATCCATGCAGGTTTCAGGTTTGGCCTTCTGCAGCAGAAAAATGAAACCAAGACAAAAACCAAGAAGAAAGAAGAAACAATAGAATAGGTATTTATAAAAGCTTTTGGAAAGTTTTTAACTTTCCAAAAGCTTTACTTCATGATCTTTTTCAATTTCTCAAACTGCTCCATATTCGTTGGATTGTCCAGCGCCAAAGCAATATCTCTTTTCTCCGCAGCCGTTAAGTGGAAACTCAAACTCGCAGGCGCATCATCTTTAGACGGCACATATTGAAAACAGACCCTGTGAAATTGCGGGCCATAAGCATCAAACAAATATTCGAGTTGATCGTGCTGGTAATAATCCTGCAGTTTGTACCAGTTGGTTTGTAAAATGGTAAACGGCTGTGTTAATGAATTGATGAGGCTGTAACCATCATTCGGTTTATCCCAGTCGCCTAAACTCCTGTCGCGGATCTGTAGCAATACTACTTTACTGGTGTTTGCCTGCAGCCATTCTTTACATACGTCTATAAAACGAAGACAGGTTTCCTGCCCGAAATTATCGCGTATGCCCGCATCCATTACATCAATGATCGGGTTGGTGGGAAGCCAAACATTGGGTAATACATACGGGAAAGTGGCATTCATTCGCAAAGCGGAAAGTATGCTGGTATTCATCGATCCCTGCTTCTCAAAAAAAGAATTAAAATCAACCGCATCCGGATCTACTGAAGTAATATTATTGGTGTCCGATTGCGAGCGCATCAGGAAACGGGTGGGGTGTGTGCTCATGATCATTTTTCTGCCATCACGATTGATCACAGAATTAAAGAACATCAGGGGTATCAATACCTGTGCCTCGGGCTCAACATAATCCTGCAATGTTTTGGAAAGAACACCATGGGTATTCTCATTCAGTTTTTGTTCAAATGCATACCCGCGATCCTTGGTATAAGAATGTCCTCCCATTTCAAATTTCTGCACGGGCCCCATCATATCGCGTGTAACAAAAGAAGAAAACAGTGGGCTGAGCAGATCCTTCGAAATATTATCAGCATATTGTTTATCCTGCAGGTTAATGGGGGCGCCTTTGATCTTTTCATAATACAGTTCCCTGAAATAAGCCGCGCCTAACATGCCGCCTGACGCACCATTGATGAGCAGAGTTTGATCCATCAACTGTCCTCCAAACAAACTATCCAGTCTTTGCAGTGTATTCATGGTGAATACCGCGCTTCTTGCGCCGCCGCCACTTGTATTGATGATGTACAAAACCGGTTTGGCTGTTTTTTGTTTGGCCTTCCAACGGTTCAATAATTCGATAATATATTTTTTGTCGGATGCAATATTGCTATCGCTCGCCAATGCGCGAATCGTTTGCCTGTCATAGATGGGCCGTTCGGTCTTGTTGAGATAATTAAGTCCGTATGCTTTGTTTCGCGGATCAATGATCTCTTTCTCATATAAAATATTCAGCCCGATATATAATATCACCAATAATGGGATGGCCCATGTACGAAGAAAAAGTGACAAGGCCCCAACCACCGAAGTTACGATCGCAAGAAAAACAGTGATGCTTGCCGCGGCAGGCACCTGGAACAAACGCGTATCGGAACTATACCCAACCAATATCAAAGAAATAAAAGCGATAGCGATAGCGAGCACGGCAGCAACATGATGCCGTTTAAAAATGGAGTTGAGAAAATCATCGCTGTAATGTCTTACATCCCTTGGTTTGCGCAAACGGAATTTTGCACTGAGAAACCATTCCACATCCAGTTCGGTTTTTTCATCTTTAGGAAGTTGTGTTTTCTGAATGATCTCGTTATACCTGGTGTTGGCGCTATTGATCACAGTGCCCATGCTGCGGTAGATGGTTTTATCCGCTCCGAAAAAATAAATAAAAGCAATAAAGATGGAAACGATAATTCCGCCCGTAAACCCACCTACCAGGAATAGTACATCTTTTCCATGCAGCAATTCTTCATAACGTGCGTAATTAACCGCTCTAACAAGATAGAAGACCAGGAAGATAACCGGTATGCCTGCATTGTTGATGCAGTACTTTAAGAAAGGTTGGGCAGTAGTGGCAAGGAACCGTACATTTTTGCTGTGCAGGATAAACGTGGTAATGTTCCAGCTCATTATAAAAACGCCGATCGCAAAACCAACAATGCCGGTGCTTACCGGTGTTACCTCTCCAAAATACTCAGGCGCCAAAAAAAGCGAGTTGGCGCCGAAAGCAAACATGAACTTTCCTGCCACTGTTGCAAACAGGACATACCAGAATACAAGGAATACCTGGTACCTGCGAAAATGCAGGAGGAAAAGTTGTAAAGGCAATGAGCGCCAGATACCAACCAGGTATTTCTTCATATGGGCAATATATATTCTCTGCGGTTTCCTCTGCATCTCTGCGACTCTGCGGTGAATAGATTTTTTCTTCACCGCAGAGTCGCAGAGTAATAGGAGTTTTCGCAGAGGAGTTTACGTATTTCGGCGAATAATAAACAACGTCCAGACGATTAATAACAATAACAACATTCCCGTTAACTGGTGCAACTGCGCCATCCATTCAAACGTTCCCCAATGGCCGGGAACAATTCCGGTACTTGTTAGCACAGTAATAATTCCCAGCAATGCCTGTGCTATTACAATGATCAAAGGAAGCCATTTTGTTTTTTCAAAAAGCATGGACCCTTTGGTACGGAAAAGTTTAACAGACCATATGCCTATCAACACAAATAAAATGTATGCCAGTCCGCGATGAATAAAATGGATCAGTATTTTATTGTCGATAAAGTTAAGCGACCAGGGCTGATCGGCCATCAGCTTGTCAGGCACCCAATCACCGTTAATGGTTGGCCATGTTGGCGCGGCAGTGGCGGCTTTATGTCCAGCCTTTAATGCACCATACAATAATTGAATGACAAGGACACAGAGAATAGCGATATTCCATTTTCTCAGTGAAGTGTTTCGAACCACCTGTTCTTTTTTAACGAGTAATTGCAACGCGAACCAGAAACAATAACACAACAACCCCAAAGCAAAAATAAAATGGAGCGCGAGTTTGGTTGGTTTTACATAGATCGCATCGCCCGTTAACCCGCTTGCCACCATGATCCATCCTATAGCGCCTTGTAGAGCACCCAATAAAAACAGGATCAATAGCGGCCTGATCATTTCTTTTTTGAAATGTTTTTTTACGAGGAACCAGACAAATCCAAATGCAAATACCAGCCCGAGGGTTCTTGCCCATAAGCGGTGAAACCATTCCCAGAAAAAAATAAATTTGAAATCGCGGAGCGTAAATTCAAAATTCAGCAGATGGTATTGTGGTGTCTGCCGGTATTTGTCAAACTCGGCCATCCATTGCTGTTCGTTAAGTGGCGGTAAAGATCCGGTGATCACATCCCATTGTGTAATGGATAAGCCACTCCCCGTTAAACGGGTGATCCCGCCAAGTGCGATCTGGATCACCGTCATGCCCACTCCTATCAATAACCAGGTTGCTACCAATTTTGAAGACCGTGCTTCTGCGTTCATATACTGCGGGGTTTCGGAAACGGGGACAAAGGTAGGCAATCTGAGCTATGAGCTGCGAGCCGTGAGCTGTGAGCCTGGTCCTGCAAATACGATGAGTTTTACTGCGTATCGGGCCTGGCTCACAGCTCATGGCTCGAGGCTCACAGCTGCTTTTTAAATTTGGAATATCTCCCGGATTGCGGAATTTTGCCGCTGTGCTGTTATCCTATCATCAAATAGAACATATTGAAGCGGGTGCTGATGAAGCAGGGCGTGGTTGTTATGCGGGACCGGTGTTTGCTGCTGCAGTAATTCTGCCTGCGGATTTTTTTCATCCTTTGTTGAACGACAGCAAACAGGTGATCGCCAGGGACCGTGAAATTTTACGTGAAGTGATCGAAGCCACTGCTATTGCATGGGCCGTTGCGCAGGTGGATAGTCCCGAGATAGACCAGATCAATATCTTACGCGCCTCATTCAAAGCCATGCATTTAGCGATCGAACAACTGGATCCGCAACCGCGTTTATTGTTGATC
>JAQBNJ010000264.1 GCA_028288645.1 Sediminibacterium sp. | reverse complement strand
AGATCAGACCCTGGCACGGAGGAGGCAAACTCGTTACGCAAATCAGTGAATGACATCTTTTCGTTTCTCTTCATAAAACCGTTACTATAACGCACAATATTTTCCATTTTATAACGGGTTACAATTGAGTCTGTGGTTTGCGCCAGGCAGCTAACACAGGAAAATATGCAGAGTAAAAAAATGATCGGTCTTATTGGCATGACAGCTCTGTTTTATTTTAAAACACGTGATTTTAAAACAACATCAATACACCCGGCAATTGCCCGCTGAGGATCCTGCCGAAGGGAATCAGGCGGGATATATTGGCGGCTGGTTGTATCAGGACGTGTATCTGGAAATGGGTAAGCTTTCCAGGCGATCATGTCGATCCCCTGTTCGCTGGCCGTTACCCTGAATCCTATTATATAATATCTGGGCTGCATAGCATCGAATGTAGTCCGGGCATTGAAATTTCCGGCGCGCAACGCATTTTCCATTTTATTTTTTTGCTCCTCTGCCATTAATCTCAGTCCCTCCTGGCTACTAATCGTATCTATACCACGCGCAACAAATTGTTCACGGAATATAGTTTTCAATGATAGCTCGACATTTTTAAATTGCAGGAGCACGGGCAGCCGGAGATTGTGTTTCTCTGCTTTAACGGTTTCCTTTGCCGGTGTAAAAAATAAAACAGCGGCGCTAAATAAAAGGTATTTCATATTTCTTCAAAAGAATTAGAAAATATATTGTGGTGTGATTGTCATACTTATGTTGGTAAAAAAGCTGTAGTTGGCAGCCACAGCTTTTTTTTAATGTTATGGCTCCCATAGCATGCACAAGGTATATAAATCCAAAGCAGAGAAGTAACACAGTGCATTGCAAAGATCCGGATGATCTTTCCCGTATTTGATCTTTATAAAGGCAAAATCTCTGCGTAAATATACGTATGATAGGATAATCGTGCTTTTCAAGTATAAGTACCGGGTACTTATTCGTCTTCAACTTAGAATTAGAAAAGATCCGTAATTTTACACTCTAAATGTAGCTTATGACGGGCGTCAGTTATGTAACAAATCAAAAAGGCAAAGCTACCGCCGTATTGGTCTCATTAAAAAAATGGGATGAAATGCAACAAAGCCTGGAGAAACTGAGGATCCTGGAAGATCTCAAGAATAGTTTCAAGCAAATGGAACAACATGCGAAAGGAAAATTGACAACGCCAACCACCTCACAGCTTTTAGCACAATTGTAATCTAATATTCTCAGGATGAATTTTATTTATCTTCCCTCGTTTGTTAAACGAATTAAGGAATTGAGTAAAAAATATCCATCTCTCAAATCTGATTTTTCCGATTTACTAAAGACCCTTGAAGCCAACCCACGCATGGGAACAGATCTTGGTAAAGATTGTTACAAAATACGTTTTAGCAATAAAAAGTAAGGGACGTGGCAAAAGCGGAGGGGCCAGGTTGATCACCTGCGTTAAAATACAAAAGGAGACGATCTATTTTTTTACTATCTACGACAAAGGTGACCAGGATACTATTTCAGATAGTGAATTAAAATCTTTTATCAAATACATACAACAGTTCTACAATAGCTAATAATTGCTGAAGTGGTTTGTATTGTTACCAATCTCGTAACCCTCCCACTCTTATTGCCGCTACTTTTGCAGGCACATCATTTATTTGGCAAAACCTCTATTACATATTGCATTAGTTGGCAACCCTAACAGCGGAAAAAGTTCGTTATTCAACGCGCTTACGGGACTGAACCAGAAAGTGGGCAATTTCCCCGGTGTTACGGTTGATAAGAAAACCGGTCACGCGATGCTGGACGAAAACCTGGCCGCCGAACTGATCGATCTGCCCGGCACTTACAGCTTATATCCCCGCAGGGCGGATGAATGGGTGGCCTATAAAGTACTGATGGGCGCCGATACAGAGATCAAAGCCGATGTGGTGTTGCTGGTGGCCGATGCCAGTAACCTGAAACGAAACCTTCTTTTCTGCAGCCAGATCATAGACCTGAAGATCCCCGTGGTAATGGCCCTGACGATGAACGATATCGCCGCTAAAAAAGACATCAAAATAGATATCAGCGGACTGGAAGCGGAACTGGGTATTCCCGTTGTTGCCGTAAATCCGAGAAAGAACAAAGGGCTGACTGAATTAAAAAAAGTGTTGGCCCAGGTCTCTAAAATGAGCCCAACCCTGCATGCCCGGGATTTTATGAATACCAAAAAGCTGGCGCCGGTTTCCGTGGAACGCGTGCAGCAACTGTTTCCAAAACTTAGTGAATACGGAAGCATTCATTACCTCATCAACCATGAAAATTTCCCTTTGCCGCATAGTGAGCAGGAGGAAATGGAAAAAATAGAGATCGATACAAGGTTCAATCCCACTAAAACGCAGGCCGAAGAGATCTTACAGCGATACACCCGTATCAGGCAGATCATGCAGCAGCATGTTGTGGAGACCGGGCCGCTGGAGAAAAAAATGTTCACGGATAAATTAGACAACCTCCTTCTGCACCGCACCTGGGGTTATGTAATTTTATTGGTGGTTCTTTTTATGTTGTTCCAGAGTATTTTCTGGCTCGCACAGTTCCCGATGGACGGGATCGAGTGGGTGTTTAAAGAACTGGCGGGAGGGCTCAACCATATTTTACCGCAGGCATGGTGGAGCGATCTGTTGATCAACGGTTTCATAGCCGGGCTCAGCGGCATACTCGTTTTTGTACCGCAGATCATGATATTGTTTGGATTGATCACCATACTGGAAGACACCGGATATATGGCGCGAATCAGTTTCTTAAGCGATAAACTCATGCGCAAAGTGGGACTGAACGGAAAAAGCGTGATGCCCATGATCAGTGGTTTTGCCTGCGCCGTTCCGGCGATCATGAGTGCGCGGAATATTGAAAATAAAAAAGAACGGCTGCTCACGATATTGGTAACGCCGTTGATGAGTTGCAGCGCACGTCTTCCGGTCTATACCATTCTTATTTCTCTGGTAATAGATGATAAATATTATTTCGGTTTTTTAAGCGTACAGGGATTGGTGATGATGGCGCTGTATTTCCTCGGCACTTTTATGGCGCTCATCGTGAGTTATGTAATGAAATTCTTTATCAGGATCAAAGAAAAAAGTTTCTTCATCCTCGAACTCCCTATTTACCGCGCCCCGCGCTGGAAGAATGTGGGCATCACCATGGTAGAGAAAGCAAAGATCTTTGTGTTTGATGCGGGTAAAGTGATCATCATGATCAGCCTGCTGCTCTGGTTCCTCAGTTCTTACGGGCCCGGCGACCGGATGCAGAAAGTGGAGAACAGGTACGCAACACTGATCGCTCAACAACCCAATAAAACAGATTCTTTACAAAGACATTTGTCTTCTGAAAAATTACAGAACTCATACGCAGGTATCTTAGGCAAAGCGATCGAGCCGGCAATCAAACCTTTGGGTTATGATTGGAAAATAGGTATCGCACTCATCACTTCATTTGCCGCAAGGGAAGTATTTGTTGGAACGATGGCTACTTTATACAGTGTTGAAGAAACCGACAACTCGTCGCTACGGCAAAAAATGGATGCAGCTAAACATACTGATGGAAGTAAAGTGTATACGCTGCCCGCGGCGCTTTCATTGATGGTGTTTTATGTATTGGCTATGCAATGCATGAGCACACTTGCTGTTGTTAAAAGAGAAACACGCACCTGGAAATGGCCAATATTCCAGTTTGTGTATATGACGGGGCTGGCGTATTTATTGAGTTTTGTGACATACAATTTATTTAAATAGATTTTTCACACAAAGATGTAACTGCACCAAGAGGTGTGGTCGGGGATGCTGTTCCTTGTTCCATCGGAACAATTGGTGGGTAGCAAGAAAGAAAAAGAGTTACCACGTTCCGTAGGAACGTTTGGTGTTACAAACCCGTCACCAATCGTTCCTACGGAACGGCTGCCGCCACCTCATAATTTTTCTACCCACCAAATGTTCCGATGGAACATGAGAGAAAGGTTGAGGTCATATTTACCGAAAAAAACGAAATCAAGTTAGGCACCCTTCTCAATCAATGAATTCTTCTTCGTATCCTTCATAAACACATACACCAGTAAAGAAATAAATATGCATGCTGATGTATACCAATAATACCCCGCTTCATTTCCTCCATTCTTAAACCACAATGCAAAGTATTCCGCGGTTCCTCCAAAGAGCGCAACCGTAACTGAATAGGGAAATCCAACACCCAATGCACGGATGCTCGCCGGGAATAATTCTGCTTTCACTATCGCATTGATAGAAGTATACCCGCTAACAATCAGCAACGCCGCCATCATCAATAAAAATACAGGGAATAAACCTGTTGTATGACTTAGTGTGGTCAGGATCGGTACGGTACACAGAGTACCAAGTATGCCAAATGAGATTAACAAAGGTCTGCGGCCTACGCGGTCAGATAATAATCCAAACAAAGGCTGAACAGCCGCGTAAATAAACAATGAAATAAATGTGAGCAATGTTGATTGCCCTTTTGTAAGATGCACTGTATTCACAAGAAATTTCTGCATGTAGGTGGTGTAGGTATAAAAAGCGATCGTTCCTCCAAGCGTTAATCCCACCACAGTAGCTACCGCGCGTGGATGGTGCAACAATTCTTTGAGCGATCCTTTTTTATCATTCGCCGTGCTTTTGCTTTTTTGAAAAGCCTCCGTTTCATCCATATTCCTCCGCAGGTAAAATGCAATAAGCGATAATATCGCGCCTACCAAAAACGGGATGCGCCAACCCCAGCCCTGCATTTGTGAAGCTGTAAGAACATTCTGCAGGATCAACTGTATACCCACCGCGATCAGTTGCCCGCCGATCAGTGTTACATACTGAAAACTGGAATAAAATCCCCGTTTGCCTTTAACCGCCATTTCGCTGAGATAAGTTGCGGCCGTTCCATATTCTCCTCCAACACTTAGTCCCTGTAATAATCTTGCTGATAATAACAGAACAGGCGCCGCGATTCCGATACTCGCGTATGAAGGAGTGACCGCGATCACCAATGAGCCGAAAGACATCAGCAGCACTGAAAGCGTCATCGCCCATTTTCTTCCTTTCCTGTCGGCCAGGCTTCCAAATAACCATCCGCCGATAGGGCGCATTAAAAAGCCAACTGCAAAAATGCCTGCCGTATTTAACAGGTTGGCTGTTGCATCTTTACCCGGAAAAAATACCGGAGCGAAGTACAATGAGAACGCCGCATACGCATACCAATCGTACCATTCCACCAGGTTACCCACGGAACCGCTTACGATGGCCTTGAGACGGTGGCCGGCCGGAACAGGATGCAGTGGTTCCATTTCAGAATAAATTGTGTTTGAGACCATACAGGTCTTTCATTGTTCAAGATAATCATATATCTTTTCTCCCGCTACCTGGGCATAGGCAGTAAGCTATGTATACCCGCTCACCTACCGGGGAATTTCCCGTATCCGAACAAGGAAAAGCCCGTCTTTATTACCAATGTTTTTTTTGAATATTTGAGACTTATTTTTTCCGAACCAAAACTAAACCCAATCATCATGGCAAGCGAATGCAGAATTGAGTTCTACTTCAGAGCAGAAGATCTCAAAAAACTATTGAAAGCGAACCCCAAGGCAAAGGGTATTATCGTTTCACAGGAGATCAAAAAAGAAAAACCAAAAGGCGCCGCAAATTATGTGAACGTTGCACACATCCGGGCAAGGGTTGATATGATTCAACCGGCAAAAAGCGCTAAAAGTGCCAAACTAATGACAGGCGGAGAAGAACCACCACCGGAAGAGGGTATTGATGGTTGTCCTTTCCCGCCGGGTTGCACACCATAGACAATTTTTTTACGAACTGTTTATACGATTTTTTTGAAAAACATTATTGACATTTTAAACTACATAGATATTGCGGCTCCTTTGCTGACCCTGTTTTGCTTTATAAAGCCTTTTGGGCAAATGGCGAAGGAGCTGCATTATGTTTTCTGGTTTGTTTTGATACAGTTTGTTACCAATCTTTCCGCCATACTGGTAGAAAAGATCTTTGTGTTGCCTAACTATACAGTCTATGTAATTAATATTGTGCTCTCATTCGCCATTCTCTCGGCATTGTTCTATAAAATGGATAACAGCGCGTTGAAAAAGCTGATCCCTCCGGCATCACTTTTATTTATTATTTGCGGTGTGGTATCATTATGCAATGGCGAAGGCTTGTATACTTATAACAGCCTCATCTCTGCAATGGCCAGTTTCCTGATCACGGCTTATTGCCTGATCTTTTTTTACTGGAAGCTGGTTAGAGATACAAGGTTATCAGGATTAACAAACAGCGCGCTGTTCTGGATCATCATTGGCCTTTTTACCTACTATTCCGGTAGTTTTTTTATATTTATCTCTTACAAATACCTGATCGTACAGGAATCCGGACTGATCGGGATTCTCTGGCGGTTCCATAATGT
>JAQBNJ010000199.1 GCA_028288645.1 Sediminibacterium sp. | reverse complement strand
CGGCGGACAGGAAAAAATTCGTCCGCAGTTTTTTACCGGGATTGATTGCATGTGTTGTGATCTATACTTTCGCCACCATTTTCCGCGATATCCGTGATAATTTCAGTGCGGATATGTGGAAAGAGATGGGCTATCTCAACCAACCTGCTATTTTCTCCAAAACCGAAACGCCGATCACTTTAATTGTATTGGTACTGATCGGGAGTATGGTGCTTATCAAAAACAGTTTCAAAGCATTAATGCTCGCACATGTTTTTATTGCGATCGGTTTTGCATTGGCAGGTATCTGCACTTTTTTCTTTGTGAGTGGAAGAATGGACCCGGTATGGTGGATGACATCTGTTGGCTTGGGACTCTACATGGTGTATATCCCTTTCAATTCTGTTTTCTTCGAAAGACTGATCGCGGCATTCAGGTTTACCGGCAATGTTGGTTTCCTGATCTACCTCGCGGACTCGTTTGGTTATTTAGTGAGTGTAGGTGTTTTGTTAAGCAAAGAAATATTCAAAGTAAAATTGAATTGGGTTGATTTCTTTTCGAACAGTGTGATGGTGTTATCCGTTGTAGGTGTTTTGGCGACAGTTTTTTCTGCCTGGTATTTCGCCAATAAAAAAAGGGTTAGATGAAAATCTTTATAATATTATTACTGGCAGTTTCAATAGCAGGATGTTCATCTTCTTCAAATGTTACAGTGATAGTTGAAAAAGGTCCGTTCAAATGATCGACAGCGCCGTTCTGTCTACCTATCATCATAAATGTACATTGTACCGCATTCCCTGGGGTGCAACTGTTACTAAAATAATTCCCCGTGACTCAATACAATTGAATACACATAATTTCACGCTGGCGGCATCTTTGTATGGTTTTAACTTGCCGCAAGAGGGCGTATCAACCTATTGGTACGATGACCTTTCTGGAAGCCCGGCAAAACTTTATACAGTAATATTAACCGGGGATCGGAAGGTAAATATCATATCAACCTGGTAAGTATCATAGCAACTTAGTGGCCGCTTTTTTCATCATACTTTTTCTCCGCTTCCTTCGCCTTCTCAAAATCCAGCACCACACCATTAATACAATAACGCAGTCCTGTTGGTGGCGGGCCATCTTCAAATACATGCCCCAGGTGCGCTTTGCATCTTCCACACTCTACCTCGGTTCGTTTCATGCCAGCGGTATTATCCGGCAGGTAGATAATAGAACTTTTACTGATCGGCTCGTAAAAACTCGGCCAACCGCAACCACTTTCAAATTTGGTATCACTTTTGAACAAAGCATTGCCACAGGCCGCGCAATAATAGGTACCAACATCTTTCAAAGTTTCAAACTTGCTGGTAAAAGGGCGCTCTGTTCCCTTTTGTCGCGCTATGTAATATACTTCGGGTGAAAGCCGTTTCTTCCATTCTTCATCAGTCAATACTAACCTGGAAGAATCGGTCCGTGAATAGGCAGGATTGTTTTTTTGATCGGAGTTTTCCATTTTCGTGATGTTCTTTTGGTTGTTTTCTTGATAACAGCTCTGCCAAAGAAAGGTTGAGAGCAGAATAAGAGTTAATAACTTCATATTATTTTATAAAATATTTATTAAAATTGAACCAAAACGCCTTGAAACCATTCTTATCACAATACGAAATTGGCTGTTTTAACTTACAAATCATCCTTTTTAAAGGTTTTCAGTTTGTGTTAAATGTTTTTTAAAGTCCAGCCCTTATATTTGTTGCTCACTCAAGGTTAGCACGTACATGTTTAATATTATTCTGTTTGGTCCCCCGGGCAGCGGGAAAGGTACGCAAAGCGAGAAACTGATCGCCGCGTATGGACTAAAACACCTCTCTACCGGCGATCTGTTGCGCAGCGAAATAGCAAAGCAAACGGTATTAGGGCTGGAAGCAAAAAGTATTATGGACAGGGGCCAGCTGGTGCCTGATGCGGTAGTGGTAGGCATGATCAGTTCTGCTTTGGATTCGAACCCGGAAGCAAAAGGCTTTTTATTTGACGGATTCCCACGCACGGTTGCGCAGAGTGAAGCGCTGGATAAATTATTAGAAGGAAAGAACACAGCAATAGGGGTAGTATTGGCATTGGAAGTGAGCGAAGAAGAACTGGTGCACCGCTTACTCAATCGCGGCCTTACCAGCGGCAGAAGCGATGATACCAATGAACCGGTGATCAGGGCGCGCATTAAGGAATACCAGGATAAAACAATGGTGGTTTCGGATCATTACAGCCGTTTTGGCAAAGTGGTAAAAGTAAAAGGTGAAGGAACTGTGGATGAAATCTTTGCCTCCCTTTGCAGCGAAATTGACAAACGGATGTCTTTATAATACACGTAGAAAGTTTTTACAACCAACAACCAACTGCGAATCCCGCCCTTAAGCGGGATTTTTTTGTGCACTGAGGACAGCTATTAGGTATTAGCTATTAGGCATTAGCGGCCACTAACAGCTAATAGCTAACGCCTAACTGCTGTTCCTCCAATATTTCGGTCGATATTTACTTCATCATTCAATATTAGCCGCATGATAGACAGTATCGTTCATTTTCTTAAAAACGAATACGTTCCTCTTTTGCATACACTGAAATCAGACCAAAAACCCAAATGGGGTAAGATGGATGCGCAGCAAATGGTGGAGCATATGCGTGATGTGTTCAAAGTTGCCAATGGAAAGATCGCGCTGACGCTTTTAAATGCTGACCCGGAACGATTGGCCAAGACGCGCGCCTTTCTTTTGACCGATCAGCCATTTGCCGAAAATACCAGGATTGCCGTTGTACCCGAAGAACCTCGTCCGCATAAATATGCAGGCATAGCAGAAGCCATTGCTAAACTTGAGCCGGAGATCGATGATGTGTTTACCACCTATGCACCTGATCATTCCAAATTACTGATGCATCCTGTTTTTGGTGAGCTGGATTATGAATTGCAGATGCGGTATTTGGATAAACATGTGAGGCATCATCTGAGGCAGTTTGAATTGGTAGATTAAAATGAAGTTATTTTTTTCGTCAAGCCCTCCTGAAAATTCGGGACCCGAAGGCGGTGTTGTACGCAATCATTTAATCGTTCAGTCGACTTTCAATGTCCATTCTTTCGTGCAAAATTCTAATGACCTCTATTCTATCATTTAAAATCCTGTAGAAAATAAAATGTGATTTAACCTTCGATGCTCGATAACCTTTTCGAATATGTTCCATTGATTTACCGGTATTGATGTTCTTGCAGATGTAATTGATTTCATCAAATATTAAACTGTAGTAGCGATCTGCCTGCTCCATAGACCATTTCTCAACGGTATAAAGCCAAATTTCTTCCAGATCGGAAACGGCCTTTTTACTAATGACAAAAGGGAATGCCTTCATGAAAACTTACTGTGTAGCTTTTTTAAATTCGCTTTGGGATCAAAATTCTCTTCCATTCCACTCTTTTCGCCTTGTGAAAGAGCTTTATTAAGATCTTTTATTTTGAATTCCTCAGCTTCTAAAAGCCTTAAAGCAGTTCTAATTACTTCACTTGCCGAGTTGAACTTGCCCGATGATACTTTGGCGGAAATAAATTCCTCAAAGTGTTCGCCTAATAATATGGAAGTATTACGTGCCATAGAATTTTTTTATAAAGATACCAATAATTGGTATTTGTTCAAAATCTCTATAGATTGGGTGACACGTTGGGTCAAACCCCAATTGTTTGAAACTGATGTTGGCTACAGTCTTAATTTGTCTTAGGTACACTTATTGCCCTATATATAGAATTTCTTGTTAAGTGCTGATCTCCATATTTTGATTTTCGAAGGCGAAGGTCTAATAATAAAATGATTGGGAGCCCGTCTAAAATTTTATCAATTTCCTCCTTGCAGGATGCATTGCGAATACCATCTATGATTCTTTCACCGACTCTATCTTTATTTTTTTTAAGTTTAGAAAGGCATGTAGCTTTCATTTTATAATAGGTAGCTTTTCTTTTTATTGCCTGTTGTTGCAAATCTTGCTTTTCTTTAAGTGCCTTAATTTCTTTAATTGTATTCTTAATGATAGAGTGATCATAGTTCTCCCAAAGCTCATCAATGGATTTATTAAAAGAAAATCCTCTTTTCTTACCTAACTGATAATGATGTAAAAGATTTGCTCTATTTCTTTTTATTTGACCATAAAATTTTTGTAGCTCAGGCTGGGTATTGATTTGATTAATTTGCAAAACTAAACCAGTGTTGAGAATTTTCAGGTTCTCAAGATTTTGAATTATTGTCCTTTTATATATTTGTACGCTCATTTTAAAACATTGTAGGCAACATTTAAATTACGCTATCCCCTCCCAAATTCAAGACTTATTTCTATTACAGATACAACAATTTATTTATAAATAAAGTTACATTTTTTCTTCGCAACGCGAATTCAAAACCTACCAATCGTTAGCTTTGTTATCCTATAAACGCAGGCTATGCAAGCACTAGAAAATTATATCCTCGGCAAATGGATCAAAGGCGATGGCGATGGCCAGGCTTTGTACAATGCCGTTACCGGCGAGCAGTTCGCGCAGACTTCTACCAAGGGGCTGGACTTTGCATCAGTACTTGATTATGCAAGAACCAAAGGAAACCCCGCACTCCGCAAAATGAGTTTTCATGAGAGAGGCGTGATGTTACGCGCGTTGGCTCTTCATCTTCGTGAACACCTCGATGAATTTTACCGCATCAGCTACCAAACCGGTGCAACCAAAGCAGATAGCTGGGTTGATATTGAAGGCGGTATCGGAAATCTTTTTTCTTATGCATCACTCCGGAGAAAATTTCCCGATACACCCTATTGCCTTGATGGTGAAAACCACCCGCTTGGTAAAGCGAATACATTCATGGGTCATCACTTACTGATCCCCAAAGAAGGCGTAGCCGTTCATATCAACGCATTCAATTTTCCTGTCTGGGGAATGCTTGAAAAAATAGCAGTTAATTTATTAGCAGGGATGCCTGCTGTTGTTAAGCCGGCAACCGTAACTTCTTACCTGACTGAAGCTGTTGTGAAACAAATTGCCGCATCGGGCATTTTGCCGGATGGCGCTTTGCAATTGCTTTGCGGCAGTGCGGGCGATATGCTGGATCATGTTGGCTCGCAGGATGTGATCACTTTTACCGGATCCGCTTCTACCGGATTAATGCTGAAATCAGGTAAACGCGTGATGCAGGAAAATGTTCCCTTCACCATGGAAGCCGATTCGCTCAACTGTATTGTTCTCGGTGAAGATGTAACGCCGGGCATGCCTGAGTGGGATATTTTTATCAAAGAAGTAAGAAAAGAAATGACAACCAAATGCGGACAAAAATGCACCGCTATCCGAAGAATATTTGTTCCGGAAAATAAACTGGAAGCTGTACAGATCGCGTTGGGTAAGGCTTTATCGCAAACAACTATCGGTAACCCGCTGAATGAAAAAGTAAGAATGGGTTCCCTCGCAGGTGAATTGCAGCGGAAAGAAGTAAAAGAGCAGGTACAGAAATTATTGGCTTCCTCGCAAATTATTTACGGCTCTCTCGACAGTGTTGAAGTGATCGATGCAGATCAACACAAAGGCGCATTCATGAGCCCGATCCTGTTATTGAATGATCACCCGCTCAGCAGCAAAGAAGTACACGAGGTAGAAGCTTTCGGCCCCGTATCAACCTTAATGCCTTATGCTTCTATGGATGATGCGATCGCATTATCAAAAATGGGCAAGGGCTCTTTGGTGAGTTCGATTGTTACAGCAGATCAAAGCATCGCAAAACAATATGTATTAGGCGCGGGCATGTATCATGGCCGTATCCTTATTTTAAATGAACAGTGTGCGAAAGAAAGTACGGGTCATGGTTCACCGCTGCCCTTGCTGGTGCATGGCGGTCCGGGTCGCGCAGGCGGTGGCGAAGAGATGGGCGGTATACGCGGCGTTAAGCATTATATGCAACGCGTAGCCATACAGGGTTCGCCGGATATGATCACGGCGATAAGTAATGTTTACCAACCAGGCGCGACAGGAAAAAACAATGGCATCCATCCTTTCAAAAAATATTTTGAAGAGCTGGAGATCGGTGACCAGTTGGTTACAGAAAAAAGGCTCATTACTTCAGAAGACATCGATCGTTTTGCCGACCTGAGCGGAGATCATTTCTATGCGCATCTGACCGACACTGATTTCGAAGGAACAATGTTTGAACGGCAGGTGGCACATGGATATTTTATCATGAGCGCGGCCGCCGGGCTATTCGTAGACAGTTATGAAAAGAATCCTGTACTCTTAAATTATGGCATCGATGAACTGCGTTTTACCAAACCTGTTTACCCCGGCGCTGAGATCTATATCCGTTTTTCCTGCAAGGAGAAAATAGGACAGGAGCAAAAAGAAGCTACCGATATTCTCAAAGGGATTGTGAAATGGTTAGTAGAGATATTTGATGAGACGGATGAAGTGGTTGGGGTGGCTACTATATTGACGATGGTAGAAAAAAGAGTTCAATAAAAGAAAAACGAAGAAAAAAAGCGTCTCTGCGTGTTTAAACCTCTACTTTTTGCGGTAAATACCTATTGTTTACAAATGTTAAGAGGTCTACATTTACGATGACTCTTTTTTTCTTCGTTTTTCTTTTATTGAAAACAAATGAATTCGCAAGAAGTAAATACCATTATTAAATCAATACTTGACGCCTGTATTAAGATTCACAATGAATTAGGCCCCGGTCTATTTGAATCCGTATACGAACAGGTACTCACCTACGAGTTGATTAAAAGATCCTTCGACGTTCAAAGACAAAAACCTATTCCAGTTATATACGACGGAATTAACTTCGAAGATGGATTCAGGGCCGATCTATTGGTTCAAGGACTTGTAATTGTAGAAATAAAATCGATAGATCAGTTGGTTCCTGTACATTTTAAACAAATCCACACCTATCTTAAGCTTTCGGGTGTAAGAAATGGCGTGCTGGTTAATTTCAACGTAAATCTTTTAAAAGATGGCTTTTTCAGACGATTTAATAACTTAGCATAATGATCGAAGAGATAAAAGACGGCTACGTTAAAGTAGAACGGGAACATGGCATCGCCACCATAGAGTTCTTTCATCCGCAAAGCAATTCGTTGCCCGGAAAAATATTGGATGCATTGGCAAAAGGCATTCATAGCGAGGGGTTGAATAAAGAAACAAAAGTGATCATTCTCCGTTCGGCGGGCGAGAAAGTATTTTGCGCAGGTGCTTCCTTTGATGAGTTGGCGGCGATCAATACAGAAAAAGAGGGGTTGCATTTTTTCTTAGGCTTTGCTCAAGTGATCAATGCCATGCGCAAAGTGCCGCAGTTCACTATTGCACGTATCCAGGGTAAATGTATTGGCGGCGGTGTTGGCCTGGCCGCTTCCGCAGATTATGCAATAGCCGTTGAAGGATCAGATATCAAACTGAGCGAATTAGCAATGGGTATCGGCCCATTTGTGGTTGGCCCCGCTGTAGAAAGAAAACTTGGCTTATCTGCTTTCTCGCAATTAACTATCGACTCCAGTATGTGGCGCTCAGCAGACTGGGCAAGAAGAAAAGGATTGTACGCAGAACTCCATGCAGATATTGCCGGCGTTGATGATTCGATCATACGTTTATCAACTACTTTATCGCATTCTTCTTCTGAAGCCATGCACGAGATCAAAAAAATATTGTGGAAGGGAACGGAACACTGGGATGAACTGTTACAACAACGTGCAGCCATCAGTGGACGTTTGATATTAAGCGACTATAGCAAACAGTTCATAAAGAAATTTAAAGAGAAACAAAAAACTTAGTGCCTACGCCAGTATTTGATGAAGCCGGTTTTGCAGGTTTATGTAAACGGCTCGCTAAAAAAGATCCGCATATAAAAGAGATCATTGAGCAGCATGGTTACCCGCCCGTATGGAGCCGTAAAGCGAATTTCGAAACATTGATCCATATTATTTTAGAACAGCAGGTCTCACTTGCTTCCGCCAAAGCCGCATTAAACAAACTCAAAGAAAAGATTGGTACCGTAACGCCGAGGAAATTATTGCTGCTATCGGATGAAGAATTAAAAGCCTGCTATTTCAGCCGGCAAAAAATTGTGTATGCACGCTCATTGGCAAACGCGATCGAGGACGGAGAACTCTCCATTAAAAAATTGCAAACCCTTTCGGATGACGAGATCCGTTCTGTATTAACGAAAATAAAGGGCATCGGCAACTGGACGGTTGATGTTTTCCTGATGATGGTGCTTCATCGCACCGACCTTTTCCCCACTGGTGATATTGCATTGATGAATAGTGTAAAACATGTAAAGCAACTGCCAGCTCATACTACTAAAGAAGAAATAGTAGAACTTGCCGAATTGTGGCGACCGCATAGAACAGTAGCAGCTTTTGTGTTCTGGCACGCTTATATCAAGCGGAAGAATATCAGGTTTTGAGCTTTCCAAAAGTTGCTATCTTTAATTACTCAATCATTGATTTGTTTAAGACAGGTAGAAACGATCATCTTTTAAATCCCCGACCGGGAAAACTTCTGGTTGTATTTTATTTTGTGATCTCCCAATCCGCGTATGGCCAAAATAATGAGGCGGATGATAGCCTGCC
>JAQBNJ010000251.1 GCA_028288645.1 Sediminibacterium sp. | reverse complement strand
GTATTTTTTTTGCTGCAGGTACCGGGGAAACAATATAAAATAGTTTAGAAAATATGAAATGATAGACGGAATAAATGCAAAGAAGAAAAGGCTCTTCAAAGCATTGATGATTCTTGGCGCCTGGTCGACTGCCTGGTTACTGCTGCGGTAATAAACAGACAGTATGATAAAAACCAAAATGAAGTAACAGGCCCAAAATCCAAGGTGTAATAAAACAACAACTGACTTTTTCATGTGGTAAATTCCAGCCGCGAAAGGAGCAAAGATGCCCGCTGTTGGTGGGTTTAAAAGAAATGATAGTCCAAACGGGCTGATATGTCTGCCAAATGCCCCGAACCAGCTTTAACCTACGACAAAGTTTCCATAATCATTTCCTTATTCAGCATCATGCCCGTGATGGTTCCCATTGCCACTGCGTTTGCTATCGTGCGGATGCATGAAACACTGTCCCCACAGGCATAAATCCCTGCAATCGTCGTTTTGTACATTGCATCTGTTTTAATGTAGCTTTCGCCGGTTAATTCGCAGCCGAGTGTTGCGGGTAGCTGGCAATGCTGTTCAAAGGGAATCCGTGCGTACAGAGCAGTCTGTGAATGCAGGTAGCCGTCCTTCATCATAATATTGGAAAGGTGCCCGTTGGTGTGCTCCAGTTTGTCAAGGCAAGTTTCAACAATTTTTATGGAGTGTTTGCAAAGCTGCGAGGCCTGGGAAAAGGTCAGTGTCGATGGACCGTTTGTAAACAAGGTCAGGTCATTTGTCCAGTTGGAGATCAGCATACTGTATTCAAAACCGTCATCGCCGTTTCCGAGGACGCCTGTCGGCTCATTGGCTATTTCGTAACCATGACAGTAAGGGCAATGCAAAACGGAGATACCCCAGCATTCCGCGAATCCTTCTATGTTTGGATGAAGGTCCCTGATACCTGTTGCGAATACCAGTTTATTTGCACGAAAGGTTTCACCGGACGCAACTCGAATTTCAAAACCTGTTTCTGTTTTGCCGGCCGTTGTTGCGGTGCCATCAAAAAACTGAATCGTGTCATACCGGGCCACCTGTTCTTTTGCCAATGCACGTAATTCAGCCGGCGGCCTTCCATCCTGCGTTAAAAAATTGTGTGCGTAAGGTGTCTGTTTGTTGCAGGGATTTTTGCTGTCAATAACCAACACGTTTCTTAAAGCACGTCCGAGTGCCATCGCCGCTGAGAGGCCTGCGTAACTGCCTCCAATGATGATCACATCAAAGTTTTTCACGGCTGGTAAGTTTAGCAATTAGAAAATTGATAAAGGGCATACATACGAATATGATCCATGGAACAAGTGCAATGGTCAATAAGAATGTGCGCTGGTACAACGGCAATGCAGATAATGGATTGGCAAAGAGGTATTGAAAGAGTAGGAGGGATGGATAGATCACTATCCATGTCTTCAAAGCGGCAATCAATTTGGTTTTTAATGTCATGGTATCAGAGGTTAATGATTTGACCGGTATTCGCGCCAAATACAGATTTACGAAAACCGAATTCCAGTTCTTTCATGGTAACAGGAATATCACCGGGGAAGAAAGGAAAATATTGAGGAGAGTTTTCGATCACGGTCGGACTCACGGCATTGATACGGATCCCGTTTTCCAGCTCGATCGCTGCTGCGCGAACAAATGCATCGACTGCACCATTAGCGGCGGAAGCATTGGCAAAATTTCGTTGCGGGTCATGCGATAAGGCACCAGTAATGAGTGTGAACGAACCTTTTGGATTGATGTAATGCTGGCCTATCAGTACAAGGTTTACCTGTCCCAATAATTTTCCTTCCATGCCTTTGCGGAATTCTGTTGCTGTTAGCTTACTCCAGGGTCCAACATAGGTCGGGCCTGCTGTGCTGATCAGCGCATCAAATGATCCAACCTGTTTGTACATGGCCCCTATTGATTCAGATGAAGTGATATCCACTATTACATCTGAATCCTTACTTGCGGCTTTGATGATCTCGTGTTCTTTTTCAAAGGCACTTACCAAATGCCTGCCCATGGTGCCTGTTGCACCGACGATGATTATTTTCATGGGGCAAAACTACATGCAGTCTGTTGCGAAGTGATAGGACAATCGTGCAGTTGTGCAGGACTTACACAGACTTATTGCGGAAAGCATCGGGGGTATAACCGGTATGCTTTTTAAAGAAGCGGATGAAGTAGGAGATATCTTCGTAGCCGAGAATGTCGGCGATTTCTTTTACCTGGTTTGCTGTGGCGAGCAAATATCTTTTTGCTTCAAGAATGATATGGTCGTTGATAATTTCCGAAGATGTTTTACCCAGTGTTGCTTTGGTGATTTCGTTTAACTGGTAAGCAGATAAATTCATCTGACTGGTATACCATGCCACCTGTTTGTGTTCAGCACTGTGCAATTCCACCAGTTCCAGGAATCCTTCGAGCCGATCCTGCATATACGGCAATACTTTCTGCGTCTTGTTTTCTATAGTGCGCCACCGGCGCAAAAATTCTATAAAGAAAATATCGAGACTTGCTTTGATCGCATCATGATAGGCTTCCTGCTTTTCCTGCAATTCACGATGCATGATGAGCAATTGATGGTGCATCTTTTTAAAACCACTCTTATCCAGCTGGCAGAAATTCGTGTTCAGTGTTTTGTGCAGAGGCTGGTAAAACTCCGGTGAAAATTCCATGATATATCCCGAAGCGCCCGCTTTCAATTGCAACTGGTGCACCTGCCCCGGACGCAGAAAGTAGACAACGTGGTCGTTGACAGTAAACTTTTCAAAATCGATCTCGTGCACACCCTCGCCTTTCTGCACTGCGAGGATGAAATAAAAATCATGTCGATGCAATGCATGCTGCATTTCCTTGCCAGCCATCAGGTCCTCCAGTTTGCGAAGGGTGAAGCTTTGTGTATTGATCTGCCTGATGGGAATTTTCTTCATTGTTACTTTAAATCAGTTTGTCAAAGCTAAGATTACTGAAAATACAGCCAATAGTATGGTGATTGGAGTAAAGAACCTTTGTTCCAATTTATTTTTTGAAGTTATATTCCCAAGTGTGTTCAATAAAAACAGCCCTGCCATGAGCCATAAGGCATACGTTACTATTTTCTTAGGTATATCAATTGTCAGAAAATCCCCCTGCACCAAAACTACCATACCGAAGAATGCGTTTACCAGGATGGAGAAAATTTCAAAGCGATACATTTCCTTATCTGATTTCAATCTCCCACCCCATACAAAATGGTAAGGGGTTACTTTCAGAAGAATGAGTAAGTGCAATATTAAAAACAGAGAGAGTAGAATCAGAAGTCCCGATTGTGCAATGTTGGTCATTATGGTTAGTAAGGTAGACTAAATATCACTACGGAACGACTTAGGTCTCTTATGAGCTACTAAATCAACAATCCTGGTGTTCGACTTCTTCTCAAAATTAATCTTGTCCGTTTCTGACATCTTGCTGTCCCGATTCCGGTTTTTCCACATTATAGCTTTGTACCAGTAATTACTATATGTCAATCAAAACAAAATTGGGTCTGCAATTATTTATCACAAAAAATTATAGTTATGAAAAATATTACGGTATTGATCAAAAGGCTGTGCATCGTAAGCATTGTATTAATGGTGCTGTTCCTGAATTCATGCAAGAAAGTAGTTTTTGATTTTAGCTTAACTAAAGAATTTTCCATCCAGGCTGCCGCCAGTGGTGCGAATTACAATATCAAAGTTGGCCTGCCTCTCAATTACAACTCATCCGGTGCAAAGTATGCAACCATCTATGTATTGGATGGTGAAGAGAATTTTGATTTTGTTGCCAACGAGTGCAGGAGGATTTCAGAAAAGTATGGCACTAAAAACGTCCTGGTTGTGAGTATCGGTTATGGCAATGACCGGAGTATAGATTACACTCCTACAAAAGTCAGTTCACTAACCGGGGGAGGTTCACAATTTTTGAATTTCATTAAAACTCAGTTAATCCCTGCAATTGAAAAAAATTATAACGTGGACACAACGAGAGACGGCAGGGTAATCCTCGGACATTCTTACGGAGGACTATTTGGAGGATATGTTTATGGTGTCGGGAATAAATTGTTTGGTAATTATATCCTGCTCAGCCCTTCTTTCTGGTTTGATAACCTGGTTTCACTTCAATTCGAAAAGGATAACCGCGCCAATAATAAGAATAGAAAACAATTGGTGTTTATGGGATTGGGCGAGGCAGAAAATTACGGCCGGATGCAGGCTCCTTTTGAGGCATTTTATCAAACGCTTACTAAGCACTACACCAATATTAAACTGACAAAAAACATAGTGAAGAACCTGGATCACCTGGGATCTAAAAATCCAAACATAGTCCTGGGACTGGACTATTATTTTCAAAATCGATAATCTCCTTTTCAAAACAATCTAAAAATTATTTTATGAACTTATATAAAAGGTTGCTTTTTTCACTTACCATTTTTACCTGCTCAACCTGCATTGCACAAAATGATACATCGCGGACAACAAAAAAAAATTACCCTGTGCGCCAGGTAACAATCGAACCCGGCCTTGGTATTCATACAAATGCCGGAACAGATCTTCTTATTACAAACCTGGTTCAGTGGAATCCGTATAAACACCTTAGTCTTGCCTCGCATACATCTTATAATATCAATAATGCACTGCAGAGAAATTTTAACGGCATACAAACCAATTATAATTATTCCATTAATCAAAAAATTGGAGCGGGTACAACATTTTACACCCAACGAAGTGCCCATACTTTTTTATTGATGGCAGGTTTAAAGTATACTTCGTTTAAAGAATCTTTGGTTACGCCGGATCTGGATAAAGTAAGCAGCTTGGTTAATTCAGTGAGCCCGGATTATGGATTTATGTATAGTCTGAAGAAAGGAGTGAATAAATATTTTTTCAGTTTCCGAATGTATGTACCCCTATATCCGTGGCCCATTAAAGACAGCAATATTCTGGCTGTAGATGGCAACATGAATAATGTTTCCCTGGAGTTTGGTGTGGGTATCAAAATTAATTAAGCTTAATTACTCTTGTCCTTTTCTGACGCCTTGCTGTCCACTTTGCAAATTCCGGGCATTATAATTTTACATTATCAAAATAAATAAAATGAAAAAGAAATACAAAAAATTATTAAAACGCAGTTCACTGGTTCTTGTCTCTATGGTTGTTGTTTGTGTTGCTTTATTCTCGCGTGCCATCGGGCCGGCTATTGAATTTATGAAGATGCCGGTCTACACGGGCAGTAGTGTTCTTAAGTATCCAGCGCCCTCATACGACAAGTCGAAGAAAACGGTTGTTATTATGGCCGATAAAGATGGAACAGAAATGTTCGATATGCTGGCACCTTATTTCCTGTTCAATTGTACGGAAATGGCCAATGTTTTTATCATTGCGGAAAAGCAGGAACCTATCATTGTCCGCAAGGGATTAGTCGTATTGCCACAGTTTACTTTCGGCCAGATCGATTCCATGGGTATTGCTGTGGATGTGATCGTTGTTCCCAACCAATCAATTATGGTGGGTATGAAACAGAAAAAAGCAACCGTGAATTTTATCAAGGCCCATTATAATGGTTCGAATCGGATATTGTCTATCTGTGATGGATCTGCAACGGTGGCTTCAACGGGGTTGTATGACGGCAAAATGCTCACTACCCATTCTTCAGATTATGAGCCGATCAAAAAACAATACGGCAAGCCATCCTGGATGCAGGGTATGCGGGTGACGCATGATGGAAATCTTTTCAGTACAGCCGGTGTTGCCAACGCAACGGAAGGAAGCCTGACTGTGGTCAGGGACCTGTTCGGAGAGATTGCTATGCAAAAGGCAATGACTATGGTTCACTATCCGGGCACGGAAATAAAAAACGACCACCGGAACCTTGTCGTAACGGGCGATGCCATTTTTACTGCGGTTAAGAAAGGCGCTTTTAAAAGCAATGAGCGGGTGGGGGTGTTGTTACAGAACGGGATCAATGAATTTGAACTCGCCGGTGTACTGGATTCATACACGCGCAGTTTTCCTGCTTCTATTGAAACATTCAGCGCGGATGGTAAGCCGGTAATAAGTAAATATGGATTAACCGTTCTTCCCACCGGTGAAATAGCTACCAATACCTGTACTGAATTGCATCTACTAAACGGAGTGAATGTTAGTCGGGTAGATGAGGCACTGTTTCCCAAGGCAAAATTGATCAGTTACGAAAGTGTTGCCAAACCCTACATACTTGATGCCTGCCTGCAGCGGATCGAAGGATTGTATGGTGCTGAATTCGCACATACTGTTAAACTGATGCTCGACTATAATTAAATCAACTTAAAAATAAAAACAAATGAAAACAATGATCGCAATCATCGGACTGCTGTTGTCCTTTTCTACTGCCTTTGCCCAGGATGCAGATAAAGTTACCGGGCTCTACTGGTCACCTCACAAAGATGCAAAGATCGAAGTATATAAGAAAGGTGATAAATACTTTGGCAAGTCGGTGTGGGTCGCTAATCCACGGAAGGACACAGAGAACCCGCTGAAAACTTTACAATCAAGGGACGTGCTCGGAATTGAACTCTTAACAGATTTCAGTTTTGATAAGGACACTTACAAAGGCGGAAAGATTTATGACCCGGAAAGCGGCAAAACCTATGATTGTAAAATGACGCTTGCGGGCAATATCCTAAAAGTCCGTGGTTATATAGGCATCTCATTATTCGGCAGGACAGAAACTTTTGAACGCATTAGATAAAATCAAACCATCATGAAATATATTTTATTAGCCATTTTAGTTGTGTGCAGTGCACTGTCAAAAGCACAAACATCCATTCCCAAAATTGACAACGATTCATTGTATACCAGCAGCGGGATGGTGATAAGCAAAGGACAAAAAATAAAACTTGGATTGGGAACAATGCCGGACGGCGATTTTAAATTCATCCGCATCAACTCAACATCTATATTTCACAACACCGAGATCAGCAATTATAACAGTGGGTATAATGCCAACAGTGCCAATTCGATGAACAGGCGAAACTCAGGCAGAGAATTTACGGTCACCAGGCTCGAAAAAAGAGGGGATGATAAACATGGCTATTCGTTTTATGTTGTTTTAGCCGGAATGCCGCGTTACGAAGTAGATATCGAAAATGCTATTGCTGCCGGCGAGCTGGTAGTTCCTGCGCAATACAGAT
>JAQBNJ010000196.1 GCA_028288645.1 Sediminibacterium sp. | reverse complement strand
GACCGGCCGTAACAGAACCTGAATGGCAACAGGCATTGAAATATATTTCGGATCAACCCAATATTTCTTATATCGTGGCGAGTGGCAGCCTGCCGCCCGGTGTGCCAACTAATGTTTTCGCAAAATTGGCCGTGATCGCAAAACAAAAAAATGCGAGGCTGATCGTGGATACTTCTGGTGCCGCATTAAAAGATGCCGTAGATGAAGGTTTGTTCCTGATCAAACCCAATCTTGATGAACTGAGTAATTTATATGGCAAAGAAAAAATCGGAAAAGACGAGATACTGACAGCCGCCAGGAGCATCATTCAAATGGGTGGTTGTGAAGTAATGGTTGTTTCCATGGGAAAAGATGGGGCAATGCTCATCACAAAAGATAAACAGTTGGAAGTAAAGCCGCCCGATGTAACGGTGCATAGTACCGTGGGGGCCGGCGATAGCATGGTAGGTGGTATGTTGATGGCCCTTTCAAAAGAATGGAGCCTCGAAGATGTATTGTATTACGGCATTGCGGCCGGAACAGCCGCTACCATGAATCATGGCACGGAACTCTGTAAAAAAGAAGATACTGAACGATTATTTGCAAAAATGAAGGAACAATAGGTTTGTTCTATTATTTTTGCGGCCTTGTTTCACGCACCCGCTCGCCTAAGCTTAGCGGGCGAGAAGGCGCAAAGCAGCAAAGGCGCCAGGTTTTTCTTTGCGCCTTCGCACCTTGGCGCCTTTGCGTGAAAAATGGCCTCGTTGTACAATGGATAGTATATGAGTTTCCGAAGCTCCAGATCCAGGTTCGATTCCTGGCGAGGCCACTGATAAAAAAATGAAAAATGCTTTGATATTACTCAAAGCATTTTTTATGTAACGTGGTTAACCTGGTATTAAATTATCTTGAAGCGTATGTTTTTAAAAGCCCTTCAACCAAAATCCCATTGATCTTCATCCCTTCCAGATTACAATCGCTAATAGTAACGCCACTCAAATTACAATTCGTGATAGAACTATTATTCAGATCACAATCCTCAAAACGTAATGGCCTTTGTTTTGCATTGGCATCATACATAAAATGTCCTTCAGGCGGCATGCCGATATTGTGTATGTAAGCGCCGCCTAATTGCGCGCCTTCAATTTCAAGATCGCTGAGATTGGCATTGGTGATCTTTGTTCCCGATAGGTTGATGTCTTCAAAATACAAATGTTGCAGGCTTCCTTTTGTGAACTTTGATCCGTCAATAACAGATTCTATTACGTTCAGTTGTTTTTTTGCGTTTTTGATCTCTATCTGTTCCATACAATTAAAATTATCTGTAAGAATAAACCATGGCCATGCTTTCCCTTGCCATATCCCTGTTGAATTCAAAAGCCAATCTTTTGTGATTAACGATATCTATGATCGTGCCGATTAAACACAATCCACCAGTGAAAAAATATAAAAGCGCCATCCCTGTTTGCCGTATCATTAATCGCTGAACGCCGGCTATACATACAAAGCCAAGCACACATCCCAACAATATCTGGTCGGTTTTTTTTCTTTTGCCATTGTATACGGCAACAAAATTAACGAACTGGTCCTCTGTCAGTTCTTTGGTTAATGCCTGCAGGTATACCAGTTCTTCGCCTTCAATGGCGGGGATCATGTTGATCAGGTTTGGTTTCATATATTGATTTTACGGGGTAGAGGAGTTGTTTGACCCTGATAAATATAACTATTACTCCGAAGATTCCCAATGGGTGATGTTGAAAAGAAGCTGCAAATTGTAAATGCAATGCATAATGAATGGCATGACCTACTCCGCAACCAGGACAATGACCAAAGCAAAGCAGGCTGAAGAAACACAAGGAAGTTTCCGGTTTGTTTTCAGGGAGAAAAAATAACGCAACCAATGCTGTGATCCAGCACAACAGTTCAAAGTGATTGCGGAACCAGTGGATTATTTTCATTGCTTTTAGAAGGTACGGTTTTTCTTGTTTACAAAGACGGCCTATGCCATTCCTTTCCAGCCAATGAAACATTATACAACATCTCGTGACGGAACGAAATATCCTCTATATCTATTTTCACCACACATCCATAATGACAGGTAAACAGATCAAAAGATTCTTTTAACCCGGTATCGGTAATGTGTGCGAGAATGCTTCTTAACACGCCGCCATGCGCAACAATAACTGCCGGCCCGGCCTGTTGCGAAACATGCTCAAAACGTTTTACCACACGGGCATGCATCTGCGTATAGCTCTCGCCGTCGGGTACGGCCACATTTACAAAATCATCCAGCCAGGGCTGCATTTCTGTTTTGGGTATCGCGTTCCATTCCTGCATTTCCCAGTTGCCGCAATTCAATTCCATCAGGTCCTTATCCAATTCAATAGTATGTTGTGGGAAAAGCGCCTTTGCCAGTTTATGGCAGCGTTGTAAAGGGCTGCTGTAAACAGATGCAATGTTTCCCGGAAGATGCGGAACGATATTGGTTACTTCCTGCTCAAATGTTTCCGTAATATCAAGATCAGTTTGGCCGTAACAAATGCCTTTTGCTATGGCGGGGGTGGTGTGCCTGATAAGATAGATCTCCATGGCACGAATTACAGGATTTATTGCGAGTTCTCACAATTTTTTTTACCACGAATTACACGAATTAGCACGAATGACCTCGGAAGATAATTTGCCACCGACAAGCACATTGTCATAGAGAAAAA
>JAQBNJ010000215.1 GCA_028288645.1 Sediminibacterium sp. | reverse complement strand
ACATTCATCATTCCTTGTTCAATATTCATTATTCATATGAGTTCTTTCTTAAACTCCTCTATCTCATCGAGAAATTCTATTGACCGGACAACATCTTTATATTCCGGACCGGACATCATTAAGGACCTTACCCATTTCTTATGCATGTTCTCCGCTGTTATGTTCCTGTACAGGTAAATAGCCAATAGTGTAAATAATAAAGTGATCGGGAAATTAATAAGCCAGAACCTTGCGCTGCTATAAACAATCCAACTGCTGTGCCAGAACCAGGTGGTATGAAAAGGCATTTGCAACCACAAGATCCGCGTGCTTTGAAAAGTAGACGCCTGCAACGCGGATAGTTTTTTCTGCGTATCAATAATATTGCCATCATAATTGAGTCTCCTGATGAGAATGATATGTTTGATATACACCACCACGGCATAAGCAGAGAAAAGCATGATGATGCTTACGGAAACACCAAAATACGGATTCTCAAATTTGTTGCCCCATACCAATACTGCTAAGAACAAAATCCATAGAATACCCAATATAACGGCGCCCGTTTTAAACCTTGCCAGGGCATTAAGTTTTGACGCCGCTTTTTGTTGCTGGATAGTTTCAAAACAGCGAAAATTGAGCGCCCAGGACTGCGCATTCAACAAATGCGCCTCAGCTATTTTTTTATCATAGGATCGCCAGATATCCTTCAGTTCCAAATCTTCCATGATCAGTTATTTGAGGTTAAAAATTTTTGTTTGAGTTTTTCTTTGATGCGGCTGATCCGGGTTGCCACATTCGTTTCCGTGATTCCCAGGATCTCCGAAATTTCTTTGTAGGTCTTTGATTCGAGGTAAAGGATCATCAACGCCCGTTCCAGTTCTTTCAAGGCATAGATAAACGTTTGTAAACGTTTAAGGTTTTCTTCCTGTTCGCCGTTGTTTGTGTGATCGGCGATATTTTCTTCTTCGCCTGATAAAGAGACCACCGTATTCTCCTGGGAAGTCTTCCTGTAAAAAGAAATGGCCACATTCAACGCTACGCGGTACATCCAGGTAGAAAAACGCCGGTCAGGATCCAATGTATGCCCCGACCGCCAGAGCTGGTAAATGATCTCCTGCACAAGGTCTTCCCTGTCTGCCTTATTAGGGCAATACGAGTTGCATATCTTATAGATGATCGCTTTATTATCTTCGATCAGTTGCAGGAAATGTTCTTTGTCAGCAGGTGTTTGCATCAGTTTGGTGATCTTCTTCTATATTATTCGCATGAGTAACTTAAAAATCACAGGTATTTTTGTTTTTTTTAAAAACTGTATGCCAAATTGAACCACAGTAGAACCATAGGCACATAGTTGTAACACATAGTTATTCTATGTGAAATCCTATGTTTTCTATGTGACTATGTGGTTCAAGTAAACGAAAATTTGAAATGCCACCAACCCTGTCAAAACAGTACCATCAGACTATAAATGCAAAGGCACGCTTTGACTGTCCTGTAATAACCGGTTAAAATTAAAGTTTAGTCCAACTATTCCCTATTTTTATCATCACTTCAAAATAAAATCCTTGTTATATGAGAAAAATGGCCTTCCTGCTTGGGATCTGTATCTCCACATTTTCATTTAGCCAATCAACAATTGCAATTATTCCTGAACCGGTTTCTCTTAAAACGGGTTCCGGAAATTTTGTTCTTCCGCAAAGCATCAGCATAGAATCGCCGTCAAACCCTGAGATGAAACAGGTGATCGCTGTTTTGAAAGACAGGTTGGCCGTGCCGACCGGTAGTACGGTTACTGTAAGCAATGCTTCTGCCAATGCAACTATCCGTTTGCTGCTTAATAAAACGGTTGATGAAAAAATGGGCAAAGAAGGATATGCACTATCCGTCACCCCAAAGAATATAGTGATCAGGGCCAACCAGCCAGCCGGTTTGTTTTATGGTGTGCAGACCTTATTGCAATTGTTCCCGAAAGAAATCGAAAGCGCTTCCCGTGTTTCTAATATAGTATGGGCAGCACCCGTTGTTGAGATCAGTGATGTGCCAAGATTCGGTTGGCGCGGATTGATGTTTGATGTAACACGCCATTTTTTTACCAAAGCAGAAGTGAAACAGTTTATTGATGATATGGTGCGTTACAAATACAACCTGCTGCACCTTCATTTAACAGATGATGAAGGCTGGCGCTTAGAGATCAAGGGGCTGCCGAAACTGACAGAAGTTGGCGCCTGGAACGTAAAGAAAACAGGCTACTTCGGAACATTTTCTCCTCCCACGGCTGATGAACCGCGTAATTACGGCGGCTTCTATACACAGAATGATATTAAAGAATTGGTTCAATATGCGAAAGAAAGATTTGTAAATATCCTGCCCGAGATTGATGTGCCCGGGCATAGCCTTGCTGCCGTTGTCTCTTATCCCGAATTGTCCTGCACGCCTGAAGCAAATACTTACCGCGTCCGTTCGGGTGAAGTAATTATGGACTGGTCGAAAGGCGCACCGCCTATCGCGTTGGTTGATAATACGCTTTGTCCTGCCAACGAAAAAGTATATACGTTCCTTGATAAGGTAATGACACAGGTTGCGCAATTATTTCCATTCGAATACATACATGTTGGTGGTGATGAGTGTCCCAAAAATTATTGGGAAAAAAATGATGCGATCAAAGCATTGATGCAGCGTGAAAAATTAAAATCGATGGAAGAAGTGCAGAGCTATTTTGAAAAACGCCTGGAAAAGATCGTTGAATCAAAAGGCAAAAAATTTATGGGATGGGATGAGATACTCGAAGGCGGATTGGCCCCAAGCGCAGCCGTAATGAGTTGGAGAGGTGTAAAGGGTGGGATAGAAGCTGCTAAAATGAAACATGATGTGGTGATGAGTCCTACTACCTATGCTTATCTTGACTATATGCAGGCTGATGCAATAACAGAACCACGTATCTATGCATCATTACGTTTGAATAAGACCTACGAATTTGAACCCGTGCCCGATGGCGTTGATGCGCAATACATCAAAGGTGGACAGGCTAATCTATGGACAGAGCAGGTATATAATATGCGCCACGCACAATACATGCTTTGGCCCCGTGCTTTTGCGATCGCGGAATCTGTGTGGTCGCCCAAGGAGAAAAAGAACTGGAACCATTTTTTCTCTAAAGTGGAAAATCATTTTGAGCGTTTTGATGTTGCGGAGAAAAAATATTCACCTGCTGTATACGACCCGATTTTCAATGTTACCAGGACTGCTGACAGTTCTTTAAGAATTGAGCTGGGCAAAGAAGTGGCAGGACTGGATATTTATTACAGTTTTGATAATTCATTTCCCGACAGGTTCTACCCGAAATATACAACAGCACTAACACCACCAAAGGATGCGGTAATGCTGAAAATAATTACCTACAAAGATAAAAAACAGGTAGGGCGAATGATCGCAATGCCTATTGCTGAATTAAGAAGCAGGATCGAGAAGAAAAAATGATCACTCATAAACTCTCTGTGA
>JAQBNJ010000201.1 GCA_028288645.1 Sediminibacterium sp. | reverse complement strand
CCATTCCAATAATTCAATGTTTTCGGTTGAGGGATTAGCGATACTAAGTTTTGCCGCGGCTTCTTTCGCAGTTCCGGGCCCACCGGCAACAAAGTCTGCTGCCAAACGGGATTCTGCAAGTCCGCCTTCCAGAACAAAAGCAGTGAACCCACAATTTTCAGCTAAAAAACGAAACAACCTGTTCCTGAATGCAAGCGGTTCATGAAAGCCATGTGCAGGTTCGCCTAAAGCCACTACCTGCGCTTTACCGATCATCTCTTTAAACTGCAGCAAATCGGCATTGCCTGTTGCACTATCGCTGTTCTGCAATAGAAATGCATGATCCTTTGCCCAGTCGACAAACGGTTTGCTGTTTAAAAAGGTATCTGTGTTTTTAGAAATGCTTTGCGCCAAACCGGACCCACTTAATGAAATGCTTAACAAAAGAACCAATGAATACTTCATAGTGAATTAATTAACTTAAAATAAAATTGGTTGAAGTGTCACCGGAGAAAACGCTTTGCGATAAATAAAAATAGGATATTTATTTAGATAAAATTATAACGGTTCACCTGCCAAGCCTTAACCGTTTCTGTGTGGTTTAAACAAAAATTACTTTATCAGTAATAGTAAAAAAGGTATCATGGTTCGATTGTACTCCCCCTATCTCCACAAGGTCTCGTAAATCAATGATTTATGAGACCTTTTTATTTGTACAGTATTGACAATACAAAAATAGTAAACTAACTTTATAAAGTTAATTGATTAGATTTACAATGTTAATAATCTCAGAAGCATGAATGAAAATGAAATTGCCGAAAACTTACAGGTAGTTATTTCCCGTCTTATTAAACTGCTTCGTAGTGAAACGAAAAACGATGAAATGCTGTCGTTGACCGAGCGTTCAACACTGGCACAGATTTTACAGAATGGCGAAATACTTCCTTCGGCGTTGGCTTTGATAGAGAAAGTTAGCAACCAGTCAATGTCTCAAACGGTTAATAAACTGCTCCGTCATGGTTATATCAGGAAAACAGTTTCCGGAGAAGATAAACGTAAAGTGATCGTGACAGTTACGACTGCCGGGAAAAAGCTCATTGAGAAAAAAAGACATGAAAAGGAAGAGTGGCTGGCGAAATCCATAACAGATAAGACAACACAAAAAGAAAAACAAATATTGATTCAGGCCACCCAGGTACTGACCAAACTTATCAAGTAAGAAAATGAAGCGTATATTCAGAGCATTCGGAAGCAGAAATTACAGACTGTATTTTTTTGGACAGTCCATCTCACTGATTGGTACCTGGATGCAGCGCACTGCCGTTTACTGGCTTATTTATGTACATACACATTCGGCATTTATGCTGGGACTCGCTGTGTTCGCTGCACAGTTTCCGTCATTTATTTTTTCACCTTTGGGCGGTGTTGTTTCAGACCGTTATAATCGTTACCGCGTTCTCCTGTTTACGCAACTGGCTTCGTTTGTACAGGCTGTGCTGCTTACCCTGCTGGTTGTGTTTACCTCTTATACCGTTGCAGAAATTCTTGTACTCAGTGTTGTATTGGGTATGATCAATGCTTTTGATGTTCCGGCGAGACAGGCAATGGTAAATGATATGATCGATAATAAAGAGGATCTGCCCAATGCCATAGCGCTTAATTCTTCTATGGTAAACCTTGCCAGGCTGATTGGCCCTGCCATTTCAGGAATCGTATTGGAAAAATTTGGGGCAGGGGTTTGCTTTGGCATTAATTCCTTAAGTTTTGTAGGGGTTATCATATCTGTTCTTTGTATGCGGTTCCCTGGATTTGTAAAGCGACCTCGCGAAAAAAATGCGATGCAGGAACTTCGTGAAGGATTGATGTATCTGAAAGAAAAGCCATCTATAGGGGTGGTCATTTTGATGCTCGCCTGCGTAAGTTTATTGGTACTTCCGTTTACCACCCTGCTACCGGTTTATGCCAAAAATGTTTTTCATGGTGGAGCTTCTGTTTTCGGTTACCTCAACAGTGCCATCGGAATGGGCGCCGTAGGTGGAGCTATTTTTCTTGCTTCGGTAAGAGCAGGCGTGAATCTTAAAAAAATACTGTTTGTTAACCTGGTTATTTTTGGGATTGCACTGATCTGTTTTTCACATCTTACCAATCTTCCGGTGGCATTATTTTTTGCAATGCTGGCAGGGTTTGGAATGATGTCGCAAACTACAATCAGCAATACCATCGTTCAAACCAGCGCCTCATCTGCGATGCGTGGAAGGGTGATCAGTTATTTCGCCATGGCTTTTTTCGGTATGCAACCTTTGGGTGGATTACTGATCGGATTCATATCCCAACACATAGGTGTGCAGGATACGATAGTTGGTTCAGGAATTGCAGCTCTCGTGATCGCAATAATATTTCTTCCTTCACTTCGTAAAGAGATATTGAAAACGAAAGATAAAATTGAACTCATTGAACTGGAAGATTCATCAGTGACAGCAGTTCCCTCATCATAAAAAACAATTGACATGCAAAACGACACAGCTCTTTTGGTAATGGACGTTCAGAACGCAACCATGGCCATTCTGCAGGATACCACAGCGTTTGTAAACGCAATTACGAAATCGATCGAAAATGCAAGAAGCAAAAACATTCCTGTTATTTATGTGGTGGTAGGTTATCGGAAAGGCTATCCGGAAATGAGCCCGGATAACAAATCATTTCTGTTACTCAAAAGCGATGCAATGAAGCTCGATTCGGAAGAATCATTTGCAGTGTATTCGCCAATTGCACCACAGGGTGATGAAATACTGATCACAAAAAAGCGTGTCAGTGCATTTACAGGGAGTGATCTCGAAGTGGTGCTGCGTGCATCAGGGATAAAAAATATAGTGCTCACGGGGATTTCGACAAGCGGTGTTGTATTGTCTACCTTGCGTGAAGCGGCGGATAAGGATTACCGGATCACCGTACTATCAGATTGCTGTGCCGATCGTGACGAAGAAGTACACCGTGTATTATTAACAAAAGTATTTCCACGCCAGGGAGACGTGATGAAATCCGATGAATGGATTGCAATTCTTTCTAAAGGGTGAGGCTATTTGAGTTGGATTATAAATGATAGAAAAGGGAGAAGGTGTTCGAATTTACTCCCCTTATCTCCACCACGCCTTGTAAATGAATAATTTGCAAGGTGTTTTCATTTATTTGATGGTTAATCACTCGATGTTAGGTGTATTATAGTCTCCCATTTTTTTATTAATTTTACAGCAAAATGTTACCCGATGATACCCGAAAGAGAATTGAAAATATCACTGCAGGAATCAGCATTGAGGGGATACCGGATACTTGCACAACAATCAGAAATCACCTATCAGCAAGCTTTG
>JAQBNJ010000178.1 GCA_028288645.1 Sediminibacterium sp. | reverse complement strand
TGTTTTGATCAACAATCCATGGGATGACAGATTTATTAATTTCGAGCGCCGTTGCCACATCGCCGCTGATTGCGGGAATGAAAATCAGATCTGTCTTCTTTACATCTTTCAATAATTTATCGATATGTACCGTAAACAAACTATTCTCCAGCTTGATCTCGCGTGACAATCCCACCACTTCTACATTAAACAATGCCGGTTTGCCGGAAGCCACTAAAAACATGTTCACCGCTTTGAACATATAATGCGGATCGGCAATGGCTTCGATCACGGCTGTTTCAGGAACCAGGATGGATACATTTTTCATGAACTAAAGATAGGTATCCTTTCAGTCGCAATCAACCCCTTGAAATGTCGTTTTAACCCCCTGTAGTTTTCGTTATCTATTTTGATTTTTGTATAGCAGCGTTCAGGCCGCTAAGCTAAAATATAAACAGACGCAGATGACACAGATGAATTCTTACCTCACCTTCAACGGCAATTGCCGTGAAGCCATGCATTTTTACAAAGATTGTTTGGGCGGTGAACTTGTATTGCAAACCGTTGGTGATTCACCGATGGCAGATAAGATGCCGGAACAAATGAAAGAATGCATCATGCATTCAAGCCTTACCAATGACGCGTGGGTGTTAATGGGAACTGATATGGTATGCGAACAGGGAATGATCAAAGGGAACAACGTTGGAATGGTACTCAATTGCAGCACTGAAGAAGAGATCAGGAATTATTATGCAAAATTATCAGCAGGCGGTGAAGCAACACATCCTCTGGAAAATACTTTCTGGGGCGCGTTGTTTGGGGATTTGGTTGATAGGTATGGGAATCATTGGTTGTTGAATTATGAGAACGCCAAAGGTTGAAAAAGTTTCACGCAAAGGCGCAAAGTAGCAAAGGCGCAAAGGAATTAGTCGCTCGGCTCCAGCCGAGTGACGCGTATCCATCCGCCTCCGGCGGAACTTAAAAAACGGGATTAATTTTTATTGCACGTAAACACAAACGCCTTCACTTCTTTTTTCGTCAAGATCTTTTGTATCAAAAAACTATCGCGCACGATCCTGCGGCGGTTAATATCGATGACTTCGTTGGCAATGGAGAAGGTTTCCCAGTTTTCGATATGAAACAGGAGTGTATTCAGGAATGCCAGCTCACGTTCCAGCTGTTCGGGGCTGAAGTGCGCAGTATCTGATAACACCAGTAAATCCCTGTTCACATCATTCATACGCGAAGGTTTTACACTTATTTATTATTGGGGCAGCCGCAGAATTTTGTTCCGTGGTTCTTTTTAAAAACACCACAGGAGCTGCCCATCATGGTAACCAGTAACAACAAAACGATTATTTGGTTTATTTTCAGTTTCATATCAGGGCTAAATTACTACTTTACGGTTTAACCGGTTAAGAAACCACTGAATTGCTACCGAATTTTAACATACAAAAGATCCTGATCGCCCCGCTGGACTGGGGCCTGGGCCATGCCACCCGCTGTATTCCCATCATCAGGGCATTGATTGCCAATGGGTACCAGGTGATCGCCGCAGCCGAAGGTTCACAGGCGCATCTTTTACAAACCGAGTTTCCTTCGCTGATCATTTTACCCCTTACAGGTTACCGTGTGCGCTATAGCAAAAGCAAATTGGGCCTGGCTTTTACACTTCTTGCACAGCTGCCGCGTTTACAAAGAACCATCAAACAGGAGTATCGCTGGCTGGATTCCGTTATCGATGAACATCATATCGACCTGGTAATTTCCGACAACCGCTATGGTTTATCATCCAAAAAGATTCCCTGCATTTTTATTACACACCAACTCACCATCAAAGCACCTTTCGTATGGTTGGAAAAAGTGCTGCAAGGGATCAATTACCGTTATATCAACCAATACAATAGTTGCTGGGTACCCGATGTTGCCGGTGATGTAAATGCAGCAGGCGTTCTTTCACATCCTGCAATATTACCAAGTACGAAGGTTCATTTCATCGGGTTGCTTTCGCGTTTTCAATTAAGGACCGCTGAAAAAAAATATGATTACTGCATACTCTTATCAGGGCCCGAACCGCAAAGAACTTTATTGGAGGAGAAATTACTTGCAGGCTTTTCTTCAGTGCAGCGAAAGATTTTATTGGTGAGAGGAAAACCGGGAAGTAACGATGTTGTTCATACTTCTCATCATATCGAGATAAAAAATCATTTACCGGGGGATGAATTACAGGAAGCCATCCTGCAAAGCGAATACATCATCAGCCGGAGCGGTTATACAACGGTGATGGAACTGTTATCACTTCAGAAAAAAGCCATACTCATCCCTACACCGGGACAAACCGAGCAGGAATACCTCGCAAAAAAATTAAACGCTGATCATATTTGTATGAGTGTGGAGCAGGATGATTTCAATTGTGTTGAGATCATTGAGAAAGCAAAAGATTTTCCATATAAGATACCTCGGTTGAAAGGGTTTGATGGAGACGCGATCACTGATCTGCTGAAAGCCTCTGTTTAATAACTTTTGGAAAGTTTAGAACTTTCCAAAAGTCGGGTTAAGTACTTTTGAGCCATCAATGACAAAAAACACCAAAGCACATACCGCTGTACTCGGCGCTAATTTTATTTTTGGGGCCAACTATGCAATAGTAAAATATGTTACCCCATCTTTCCTGCATCCTTTTGCACTAAACGTTGTAAGGATTTTGGTGAGCCTGGGGCTTTTCTGGTTCCTGTTTCTTTTCAAACCGGCCAAGGTAAAAATTCAGAAGCAACATATTCCCCGTTTTCTTTTGTGCGCGTTAACAGGTGTGGTGATCAACCAGATATTTTTTATTAAAGGTGTTTCGCTTACTACGCCTATCCATAGCGCACTCTTATCTCTCGCTACACCTATTTTTATTACCATTATCGCCGCATGGTTATTAAGAGAAGGTTTTACATGGATGAAATTTGCCGGTCTTGTGTTAGGTGTTGGCGGCGCAGCTATGTTGATCTTGTTAAAAGACAGTGTTCATTCCGGTGAAGATCTTCTCCTGGGTGATATCATGGTACTCATCAACGCGATCTCCTATTCGTTTTATCTGGTGTTGGTGAGGCCATTGATGAAAACATACAGCGGTATCCAGGTATTGCGATGGATCTTTACATTCGGTTCAGTGGTTATTTTACCATTTGGCATGCAGGAATTTTTATCAACCAACTGGAGTGCATTCGATCTTTCGCATTGGATAGCCCTGGGGGTTATTGCAGTAGGCGCTACCTTTCTTGCGTACCTGCTGAATGTATATGGTATCTCTATTATCGGCGCATCCGCAACAGGTGCATACATTTATACGCAGCCGGTTTTCGCGGCAGTGATCGCGGTCATTTTTGCGGGAGAACATTTTAGTTTGGTGAAATTAGTGGCTGCTATCCTGATCTTTTCGGGTGTTTACCTGGCGAATGTTAAGAAACGAAATAGCAACGCGGATGACACGGATTGAACAGATATTCGCGGATTTTTTACGTTACAAATTTAATCAGTGAAAATCCGTCTGATCCGTGTCATCCGCTTACCTATTGCTTCGGGTAATCAAAAAACCAAAACGATTTTTTTGCCGGCCAGAAATCCTTCCAATGATCGGTCTCGGCTTTTATGGCAAATATGCCGCAGGTGGGCATGTTATCGATTTTTGTTTTGGTGAGTTCATTTACAAATGAGGTGATCCCTGGATTGTGTGAGAAGATCGCTGCCGTATTCACCGAATCGTCTATCGTTGCGATCACTTCATAAAAAATGGCTGGATGCGCATGATATAATTTCTGAATGGTCTTTAGTGTTCCCGCTTTTGCCTGGAAGGTTTCTGCAAAAAAATTAGCTGTGGTGAGTGCCCGTTTTGCAGGGCTCGCAATAAAAGCTTCGATTTCGATCTGTTTATCTACCAGCCTTTGCGCCATCATCGGGGCATCTCTCATGCCACGGTCGTTCAGGGGACGGTCGAAATCATCCTGTCCCACCAGGGCCCAGCTGCTTTTGGCGTGTCGTATGATCAATAACTGTTTCACACCGAAAAGTTACAAAAAACTCCACTTACATTTGTACCAATGGCGATCGGCAAACTCAGTATTGATGAATTTTTACAATTATCGGGGGAATATCCTGTGCTTGATGTGCGCAGTCCCGGTGAGTTTGCGCATGCCCATATTCCCGGTGCACATTCACTGCCGCTTTTTTCTGATGAGGAAAGAAAAATTGTGGGCACTGCTTACAAGCAGGAAAGCAAGGAGAAAGCCATTAAACTCGGTCTGAGTTTCTTTGGAACGAAGATGGTAAAGATGGTTGAAGAAGTTGAGGAGATAGTGAAAAGTCACCCCGCCAAACGCGGGATAAAAGTCAAAACCGGGGAGAGTAAAACGGTAATTGTTCATTGCTGGCGAGGCGGGATGCGAAGTGCCGGGGTAGCATGGCTACTCGATCTTTATGGATTTAAAGTGTATACATTGGTTGGCGGATATAAAGTTTACCGCAGATGGGTATTGCAGCAATTTGAAAAAGAATACCCTATAAATATTCTTGGTGGATATACCGGCAGCGGCAAAACAGAAGCTTTGCACGCGATCACTAAAAAACGACAGCCGGCGATCGATCTTGAAAAAATAGCGGGCCATAAAGGTTCCGCTTTCGGCAACCTGGGACAACTGCCACAACCATCGCAGGAGATGTTTGAGAATTTGCTGGCGAGGGAATTGTCCGTTGTTAGTCATAACTATTCAACATCGCCTATCTGGGTCGAAGATGAGAGCCAGCGTATCGGCGAAGTAAATATTCCTACCCCGTTTTATAAACAGATGCGTAGTTCACAGATTTATTTTATCAATATTCCTTTTGAAGAGCGTTTGAATTTTATTGTTGAACACTATGGAAAATTTGAAAAAGAAAAATTGATGAATGCGATCATGCGCATTAAAAAAAGGCTGGGCGGGCTTGAGACTAAAACAGCGTTGGGCTGCCTGGTTGAGAATGATATCAAAGGATGTTTTGCCCTACTGCTCCTATACTACGATAAACTTTACCTGAAAAGTTTACAGGGCCGCGATAATTTTTCTTCTCTTTTTAATAAATTGGAACTGGACGCAGTTTCACATGAAGAGTCTGCTAAACAGTTGCTGTTATTTACCAAACAAGCCGCTATTTAGACAGCCAACCCGCAATAGCTACGCAGCCCATCCAGCCCATTACCACTACCACAAGCCAACCTGCGGCCTGCATCCATACAGGATGACGGTAACCATTCATGAGTTTTGTTTTCGTACAGGCAACCAGCAGTACCGCTAACGCCAGCGGCAATATCAATCCGTTCACCATTCCCGCCAATAATAATAACTGCCGCGGTTTGCCGATCCATACAAACACCAATGTTGAAATAATAATAAAGATGGAAATACATAAGCGCTCATGTTTTGCCAGCCACGGATGAAATGTTTTGAGAAAAGAAACAGAAGTATATGCAGCGCCGATCACCGAAGAAATAGCAGCGCTCCATAAAACAATACCAAATACACGCAAACCAAATTCGCCTGCCGCAAAACGGAACACGCTCGCGGGAGGATTGTCATGATCAAGTACAGCGCCATGTGTTAATACACCGAGTATTGCAAAAAATAAAATAAACCGCATGACACCCGATATTACGATACCACTGATGGCGCTTCGGTTCACATCTTTAATAT
>JAQBNJ010000127.1 GCA_028288645.1 Sediminibacterium sp. | reverse complement strand
TTGCTGTGAGATCAATATCAAATCCGACGGTAGCTTGCCCGCCAACCGAGTCATGCGCGCCGTTATTGATGACAATGTGTTTGAAATTATAAACATTCTTCATGGAGCCATTTATAGCCATTGATCCCATATGCATGATAACCGAGCCATCTCCATCGAAACAATATACATTCTTCTGCGGTTTTTCCATTGCGATACCCATGGCGATAGAAGAGGCATGGCCCATTGCCCCTACTGTTAAAAAATCCTGTTCATGAGACTGTTGTAAGAACTCCCTGTATTCAAAAACCTCGCGGCAGGTTTTGCCGGTTGTTGAAACAATAATATCATCGCTACCAAGCTGATCCATAATAATTTTGACAGCATCTTCACGTTTTAATTCAAAGCTGTTTTTTTCAATTTCAGCAAATACATATTTCTCAAATGTTTTATCTCTTACCAATAAAGCAAATGGTTTTGAGCGTTCGTTCGCGATATTAACCGCCTGGTTGATTGCCTTAACAGGATCTTGTGTTTCATCCAGTATCAAATATGGGATCTGTATAGCATTCAACAAAGCTTCGCTTAAAGCGCCCTGGCTTATATGCTGGGGCTCATCTTTTACATCTGGTTCTCCTCTCCACCCAATCAAAAGGATCATGGGAATTGAATACACTTTATTGTCAGCAATGGATAAAACAGGATTAATAATATTACCCAACCCCGAATTCTGCAAATAGATCATAGGCAATTTCCCTGTGGCGAGGTTGTACCCAACTGCCAGACTAACCGCGGTGCCTTCGTTGGCGCAGATAATGTGTTTTACCGAACGGGCATTGTCTTCAATGCAATCGCAAAAGTTCTTCAACAGAGAGTCGGGAACACCTGAAAAAAAAACGATGCCCGCTTTTTGTAAAAGATCGAAAAAATAAGCTGGCCTTATCATCTTGATCCGGGAATTAATTCTAAAATTTCTTTGATTGTCATCATATTTGGATCACATTCTGCGGAACGATGGTGTTCCAAAATAGACCGGGCAGTATTCAGCATAGCCGGGTAAGCGCTGCGCAACATATGATTGGCATAGATGACAACGTTAATTCCATTTGCTTCCAGTTCTTCTTCAGTTACGTGGTTGTAACTCGAAGGCACTGCGACAAGCGGTTTACGGTTTTCAAGCTGGTTATATAAAGTGCAAAAAGCAAAAATCTCCCGAGGATCTTTCTCTGCGCTGTGGATCATGATACCATCAGCGCCGGCATCGAGAAACGCTTTTGCTCTTGCAAAAGCATCATCAAGGCCCTTACCGAGAATAAGGCTCTCTATCCGTGCAATGATCATGAAATCCTGTGTAGCCTGTGCCCGTTTCCCTTCACTAATTTTGTTTGAAAATTTTTCAATGCTTTCCTGCGTATGCGCAACATCAGAACCAAACAATGAATTTCTTTTTAGCCCCGCTTTGTCTTCAATGATCACAGCGGATACACCCAAACGTTCAAGGGTTTTTACGGTAAACACAAAATGTTCGGTTTGTCCCCCGGTATCCCCATCGTAAATGATTGGTTTGGTAGTAACTTCCAACACCTCGTTCAAAGTTGTGATCCTTGCTGACACATCAACAGCTTCTATATCCGGTTTTCCTTTAGCTGTTGCATCAGTAAGACTGCTTGCCCACATCCCGTCAAATTCCCGCCGTAATGTCGCAGTCTGTATTGCCGCATTCTCAACAATGAGGCCACTCAATGCATTATGAATATCCAGGAATCTGAGAAGTGGCTTAACCTTTAGCATCCTACGTAACGACTTTAAACGGATGCCTGGTGTGGTACCAACTTCCTTTATTGCAGCCTGCAACGCTGTAGAAGATACACCGTCTGTGTATGGAACTTCTATCAATTCACCGTTCCATTTAAGGAGTGCCTCAATTACACGGCTACGTGTTTTTTGTTGTACGCCCTCTCTCCAGTCATCTCCATGTACTACATAGTCCGGCCTTATCATTTCTAGGTTTGCTACGTAATCCAGCGTTGTTTGAGGTACTACTTTAATAACGCCTTTAATATTTTCAATTATATCTTTCCGCTGATCATAGGTCATGAACGGTACCCGTTTATAGCTCGCAATCGCTTCATCAGTCAGCAGTCCAACAATAACATCTCCTAAATCCCTCGCGGTTTTTAAAATATTTAAATGACCCGGATGAATGATATCAGCACTCATTCCAACATACACTTTTTTGTCTTTAGCAGTCATATTAAATAGATTAACTTATCAATACGGAATATAGCTTTACTAACCATGACCAGTGATAATCGTCACAATTACAACCTTCCATTTATGCGTTCATTCTGAACCCCCCCCTTCACATCAAACAAAACGCCAGGATCCAGCAAAAGATCTGAATAATTAACAGTTGCAAACTGTCTATGATTAACAGCTATGATGATTGCCGAATACTTTTGTACATCATTCAATACATCATAGCTTTTCAGCCCGTAAATTTCCTTTACCATAGTGGGTGAAGCAACAGGATCAAAAATTGTTATAGAAACTTTATAGTTATCCAAAGCTTTCACTATATCAACTACACGGCTGTTGCGAACATCAGAAAAATTTTCTTTAAATGTAATTCCCATGATCAAAATCTGCGCTCCGGGAATGTCTATTTTTTTCTGTTCCATCAATCGGATCACTCTTTCCGCCACATATTCACCCATACTGTTATTGATTTTCCTCGCAGCCAGGATCAGGCCTGGTTGATGACCGGCCGCTACCGCTTTATCCGCCAGATAATATGGATCGATTCCAATGCAATGCCCCCCCACCAGCCCCGGTTGAAACGGCAGAAAATTCCATTTCGTAGCAGCAGCTTTCAAAACTTCCTGCGTATCAATTCCCAATAGGTTAAAGATTTTAGAGAGTTCATTTACAAAGGCAATATTGATATCACGCTGCGTATTCTCAATTACTTTGGCTGCTTCAGCTACTTTGATTGATGGAGCAGGATAGGTGCCGGCGGTGATAATGGATGCGTACAGCTCGTCTACCTTTTTTGCTGTTTCGGATGTTGAGCCGGATGTGATCTTCCTTATCTGTGAAATAGTGCGAGTCTTATCACCCGGATTGATTCGTTCGGGCGAGTAGCCGCAAAAAAAATCAACATTGAAACGAAGCCCGGAATATTCTTCAAGAACAGGAACGCATATTTCCTCTGTACAACCCGGGTATACCGTTGATTCATAAATGACCACATCACCTTTTTTAAGCGTTGACGCAACGGTTTTAGTTGCCTCTTTTAATAAAGTAAGATCGGGTTCGTTATACTTATCAACCGGTGTGGGAACAGTAATGATATAGATGGTACAATCCGCCAACTGTTGAGAACTGTTTGTAAAGAAGATACCATATTCTAAATCTGATTCACGAAATGCCTGTAAAAGATCTGTGATCTTTTCAGCATTGGCTTCGTGTGTATGATCCTCGCCTCTATTCAGATCTTTGATACGCTTATCATTAATATCAAAGCCCTTTACTTTATATTTTTCTGCAAAAGCGATCGAAAGTGGTAATCCTACATATCCCAATCCTATAACTGCTATCTTATGTGTATCCAAGGATCCTGTTTTTAGATTTCTGATAAAATGGTTGCTAAGGTAGGTTCAAATTGAATTAGTCAAGTTTTTCAAACTGAGTCTGCCCAGAGACAGATAATGGCCTGTTACAAAAGCGGGATGAAAAGCTGTACCTGCCGTCATTCATAATTCAAAATTCAAAATTTCATTCCCCTTTTCCAAACAAACAACCAACACCTCGATGCACTAAATGGCAAGGCAATACCCAACATAACAGCCATCCCTAAAGTCAGCACAAGCAATTCAATGAGAATATCCCATTTATAAACCGCGGGAATGCGCCATAAATGAAAAGACAGATAGATCAAACAGCCGAGCCACAATACCGTAGCATATAAGACAATAGACGTAAAACGCCAGCGAAGCGGCCCCGCTAACGCAAACAGGGATTCTTTAACCACAAATCTGCGCATCAGGTTACACAGATGAATGAAGCCAAGTTCCATAAGCACAACCGTAGCCTGCTGTACCTTATTCAGCCTGCCAAAAGGTTCGATCGAATCAGCAATAACGGCAGGTATGATGAAATGCAAGGTTACCGTCATGAGCCAGGCAGAGAGGGTAAGGGCCGCGAGCAGGCAAATAAGATATAGCCGGTGTTTGAGATTCATGGGTTTAATGTACGAAAACAAAGAGGGTAAAAAAAGTCTGGAGGCTCGGTTGCCGGAGTTTTTGAACCAAATTCACCCACCCCATACTCCAGTCTTCTAACTCCAGACTAAAAAATACAAGCGGGTTTTCACTAATCATTTTATTATTCAATATTAAATGAGAATCCATTTACTTCATCAGTTATAAATTGCTTTATCTCATTCCAGGAAGGAAAATCCTGTATGGATTCCGGCGGGTCCTGATGATCTGCATCTTCAAAATATTGAAGGCTCCGGAGCGCCATCCATGAATTATCTGAATTAAACTTATAATCATAAAATGCCAGCATTTCTTTTAAAGAAAATTGCTGAAGCAGGAAATAGATATCATAAAAGCCTTTCCTGCTACCTCTGCCACAAATGGCATGCAACTTCATTGCCGCAACATCTTCTATCGAAAACAGCCGGATGCCTTCTTTTGTTTCTATTGGTTTTACAAGCCGGTGAGTTGAGTGGTTTATAAAATCGCACTTTACAGAATTTATATTGCAAAAAATAAAAGCATTACTTGTTGTCCTGACTTGAATATCCGTAAATGAATTTTTCAGCATAAGGCTTACTTCTTTCATATCACTGTGT
>JAQBNJ010000116.1 GCA_028288645.1 Sediminibacterium sp. | reverse complement strand
ACAATTATTAACTATTAACTACTAATTATTAACTAATGATCGTCTACAACGTAACCCTCAAAATAAACGAATCCATTCATACCGATTGGCTGCAGTGGATGAAAGAGAAACACATTCCTGAAGTGATGAGCAAAAATTGTTTTACTGAATACCGGATCGTTCGTTTGCTTGATATAGATGATAGCGAAGGACCCACCTACGCAGTACAATATTCCGCAAATACAAAAGAAGATTACGACCGTTACATTGAAGTATATTCTCCCGCTTTGCGTAAGAATCTCATAGATAAATGGGGAAATAATTTTATTGCGTTTCGTTCTTTAATGGAAGTTGTGAATTGAGTGTGGATAGTTTGAAAATTCATTTTGGCAATCATAAATCTTCACTATATTCCGCTGAAACGTGCATGGGCATTGAATTACAGCGATCTCTATCCTAAACCCTTATGCAGCAAGGCTTTCAGAACGTTTTAATGAATATGCAAACAATTGCATATCAACCGGCATTCTTCTGAAATCCTTTATACATAGGGGTTTTAGAAGAAAAACACAATTAAAAAAATAAATAAAAATATTTTGCTGATTGGGAAAAGCGAATAAATTTGTCGCTCTAATTAAAATCTTAAAAACACATCTATGAACAAAGCTGAATTAATTGCTCAGATCGCTGAAGATGCAGGCGTAACTAAAACACAGGCAAATGCTGCCCTCGATTCTTTTGTAGGCGCTGTTACTAAAACGCTGAAAAAAGGTGATAAAGTTACTTTGGTAGGTTTTGGTACTTTCTCGGTATCTAAACGTGCTGCACGTACAGGCCGTAATCCACAAACCGGTGCTGCGATCAAGATCAAAGCTAAAAAAGTTGCTAAATTCAAAGCAGGTAAAGAATTAAGCGCCAAGCTCTAATTGCTGTCCAAAAAACAACGAATTGCCCCCCACAGTACTGTGGGGGGTTTTTTTGTATCTTTACCGCTCATTCTTAAAAAACAAATCATGGGAAGAGGCGACAAAAAAACCGCAAAAGGAAAAAGATTCCAGGGCTCATTTGGTAAATCAAGGCCCGCTAAAGCAACAAAGAACACAAAACCTGTTGTGAAAGCTGCTGAACCGAAAGCTTAGTAATATTTTGGAAAGTGAAATTGGGAAATTTTGGAACTAGTCTTAACAATTCCAAAATCTCCCAATTCCAAAATCTCAAAATCCCTTCACTTCTTCCTCCCCGCAATCTCCTCAATTGCCAAAACCAGTTTATCAAGATCCTCGAGCTTGGTGTATACATGTGGTGTTATTCGTACGCAGGAGATATTTTCCCAAACAATAGACGTTGTATGAATTTTATAGCTGTTGAACAGGGCCGTGTCTAATTCACTCGGTGTCATCCCATCAACCGTTACACCGCAGATAGCACAGGAGTATTCGGGTTTGAATGAGGTATGAATTTTTACCTTGGGAATATCTTTTACTTTTTGGGCCCAGTAATTTTTCAGGTAACGGATCCTGTCTTCTTTTCTTTTATTGCCGATCGCATTCTGGAAATTCACCGCTTCGCCAATTCCCTGTTCTATCGGGAAGCTGCGCGTACCGAGGGTTTCAAACTTGCGTATATCTGCACTACGCGGCTCGCCGTTGCATAACAGCGGCCAGATCTTTTCAATTTTTTCTTTTTTGATCCATAACATGCCACTGCCCACGGGCGCACTTAAGAATTTATGCAGGCTCGTGCCAAAATAATCGCAACCAAGATCCGGTATCTTAAAATCGAGCAGGCCGAATGAATGCGCGCCATCAACAATTACCTCGAGGTTATGTTTTTTTGCCATCGCACAGATCTTTTTTACAGGCATGATCTGTCCTATCCAGTTAATGATATGTGTGATGTGCAGAATCTTTGTTTTGGGTGTGATCGCTTTTTCAAAAGCAGAAACGATCTCTTCATCGTTCTCTATCGGGAATTGAAAATTCAATTGTGTGTACACGATGCCTTCGCGTTGTACACGTTGCCTCCAGGCCTGTATCATATTGGGATAATCCTGTTTGGTGCCGATCACTTCATCGCCTGCTTTCAGATCCAATCCATAGATCACCGTATTCAACGCCTCCGATGCATTCCGGTTGATGGCGATCTCTTCAGGAGAGCAACCGGCTAATACAGCCAACTTCTGCCGCAAAGGTTCACGTCCCTGGTCGAGGATACGCCACATGTAGTAAGACGGACCCTGGTTCGATAATTTATTATATCGTTCCACCGCTTCCTGCACTACTCTTGGCGAGGGGCTAACGCCACCATTATTCAATATGATCAGGTTCGAATCAACCGTGTACGACTGTTGTATCACGCCCCAGTAGTCTTCATCGGCCGTAACGGCTTCTGGGGACAGCCCATACACTTTTTGCGAAGCATTTTCCCAGGATGCGGCATGCAACTCGTTAAACAGGCTGTTGGCGGAAAAAGCACCTGCCAATAACCCCATTTGCTGTATAAATCTTCTGCGTGGTTCCACATGAATAATTTGAAAAAGAAAGTTAACGATTCTGCATTATTTACAGTCATATCTTTGCAGCAGAAATGAATTATGAGATGAGGAAGAAAGTATTGTTTTGTTTTACCATGCTTTCCGCGTTCAATGTTACTCTTTTGAATGCGCAATGTTCTATCTGCACTAAAACCGCCTCGCAATTGGGCGAGGGCCCTGCCTCCGCTTTAAACTCAGCTATCTTATATCTTGCCGCCGCGCCTTTTGCCATTATGGGTTATATCGGGTGGAAATGGTGGAAGAATGAGAAGGAATTAAACAAAGATGCCAACAACCGATCCAGGTAGATCGAAAACCGAGTTCACGAATTACACGAATTAGCACGAATGAACTCTATAAACACATAGCGGATCTACAAATCGGGGATCATTCGTTCTAATTCGTGAAATTCGTGTTAGGAATTCGCTTAAACAAAGTACTTACGGAACATATCGCTCGATAAACCGGTATAGGTTAGCACTACCGGAAATTTCCAGTTCTTTTTTAAGTACGGATTTATCAATATCCTTCATCCGGTGTTGCTGTATCAGGTGAAATGCCTTCTCAGCCAGCAACCAGTATTTTTTATCGGAGCTCTGCACTAATTGCTGGTGTGCCGTGATCTTTTCAAACAATTCTTTGATCCCTTCTTTCTGCGAAGCGATCGTTTTTACAATAGCGATCTCATTGGTGGAGCGATGGAAAGCGGGCGCCAGCATCAACCGCAAATTCTTTACAAAAGTATCTGCATCGGGGCGGTCGGCTTTATTTACTACGAAAATATCAGCGATCTCCATCAATCCCGCTTTCATGGTTTGCACTTCATCACCGGCTTCGGGTACGACCACTACTACCGTTGTATCAGCAAGGCCGGCTATTTCTATCTCGCTTTGTCCAACACCTACGGTTTCAATAATGATATGATCAAAACCAGCCGCTTTCATCACATCTGCTATCTCAATAATTTTTGGATGCAGTCCTCCCAGGCTCCCACGCGTTGCGAGTGAGCGGATAAAAACGTTGGGATGATTGTACCATTCGCTCATCCGGATCCTGTCGCCCAGCAAAGCGCCGAGGTTAAAGGGTGAAGAAGGATCGATACACAATACACCCACTTTTTTATCCTGCACAACGATCTCACCGATCAAAGCATCAACCAATGTGCTTTTACCAGCGCCCGGCGGGCCGGTAATGCCAATGATCTTTGCCGGCGAAGCAGGAAGTTGCTGCAGGAACCATTGGTATCCTTCCATTTCATTCTCCACCAAAGAAATAGCCCTGGCAAGCGAACGGGTGTTGCCTTGTAGTATATCCTGTAATAAATCCTCCCACATGATTGCTAAAGTAAACTGGATGAACGAATTTCGGCACATGATGCAAAGAGTGTTGAAAAATAAATGGGCCGAACAATGGATCACTGCATCATTGGTTTTGCTGTTTGTTGGTCTATTGGTGAGCCGGGCAATGGTTTCTTTTGTATCTGTATTGATCGTTGTTCCGTTCTTTTTTAACCTGAAGGAAATAAAAAGAACCTACCTGCCCGCGATTATTTTGCTTTTGCTACCTGTTCTTCTTTCAGGATACTGGAGTACTGACAAAGGATTGTGGTGGAACAGCCTCTCCATAAAACTTCCTTTGCTTACCATGATGCTCGGTTTATCATCGGTTCAACTATCCGAAAAAAGATGGGAACAGATCACCTGGATCTTTTTGCTGGTTGTTTGCATCGGCTGCTGCTGGAGTTTGTTACAATATTCTTCGGCGATACAGGAAGCATATCTGAAAGCAAAAACATTACCTACACCGATGGATAATGACCATATCCGCTTTAGCTGGCTCGTTACAATAGCCACATTACTGGCTTTTCGTTGCCTGTTATATGAAAAGCAAAAACACATACGGCCTGTTTTACTTCTTGTTATTGTTTTTCTCGTAACCTACCTGCATATACTTGCCGCGAAAACAGGATTGGTTTGTTTATATGCCGGTTGTTTGTTTTATTTTTTATACGCCATTATTGTTCAGAAAAAATGGAAGACCGCTTTGTCTGTTATTGTGATCGCAACCGCCATCGCTTCGTTTTATTATTATACCATGCCCACTCTGCGCAACCGCATCCAGTATGTGGTGTATGATTTTGACAATTATTCCAAAGGAAATATAATGCCCGGTTATGGAGATGCATCAAGATGGTTATCGATCCGTGCAGGTTATGAGATCACAATGCAACACCCGGTTAAGGGCGTTGGCTTTGGTGATATTTTGAACGAAGTGGATCAATGGCACCAAAGCAATCATCCTTCCAGCCTCGCCTATGAAAGATTCCTGCCCGCCAATGAATGGTTGGTGTATGGCGCCGGGAGCGGATGGCCGGGATTGATCTGCTTTACCGTGGGTTTACTATTGTTGTTATATGCAACCACTTCGAACAATGGCCTATCTATTGTTTTATCATTGACTTCCCTCATTCCTTTTTTAATTGATGATACACTCGAAGGACAGTATGGCGTGGTAATCCTGGCTTTTATTGCTTTCTTTGGGCAACAGAAATTAACAGCGCCGTTACATGAATAAACTCATTTCCGTTGTGATCATTTGCCGCAATGAAGCACATATCATTGGCAGAACCATTGCAGCAGCGCAGTTGGTTTCGGATGATGTGGTGGTGGTTGACAGCGGCAGTACCGATAGCACACAATCCATCGTTACAGCATCCGGCGCAAAACTGATCGAAACAAATTGGGAAGGATACGGCATCAACAAGAACAAAGGCGTTGCTGCCGCCAAACATGACTGGATCTTATCCATCGATGCAGATGAGATTATTGATGAAGCGCTGGTCAAACATTTACAAACGTTTACACTCAGCGATACTACAGTTGTTTACAACATCCGTTTCCGCGCGTTTTTTGCAGATAGCATGATCCGTTTTGGTGAGTGGGCAAATGACCAGCACGTACGTTTGTACAACCGTACACATGTTGCCTGGAACGAAGCGGCAGTGCATGAAGGACTTGTTTTTCCCGCAGGTACAAAAACGGTTACCATTACGGAAGGATATATTCATCATTACACATCCAGGAACATAGAGGAATTTGCTGCCAAGACTGTGAACTATGCCATGTTAAATGCGCAGAAATATCATTCACAGGGAAAGAAAGCGTCCTGGATACAATGCCGCGCAGCACCTGTATTTTCTTTTATAAAAAATTATCTTTTCCGTTTGGGATTTTTAGATGGGGAAGCCGGGTTTATTGTGGCAAAAATGAATGCATGGTACACATGGTTGAAATACACAAGATTAAGGGAACTCAATAATAAATGATCTAACCGTGCCTCTGTGTCTCTGTGTGAAAATAAATTGCACACAGAGACACAGAGGCACGGTTTTATTAACTTTGCTGTATGACGAATTTTGTTCCAATATTTCCTTTAGCGATGGTGATTTATCCCGGTGAAAAACTAAACCTTCACATTTTCGAACCGCGGTACAAACAACTGATCAACGAATGTTATGCAGAAGCAAAACCCTTTGGCATTCCGCCTGTAGTAAGCGGGGGCATTTCCGAAATGGGCACATTGGTTGAGATAAAAGAAATAGCGGAAGTGTATGAAGATGGAAAAATGGATATCCGCACAAACGGGCTGCAGGTTTTCAGGATATTGGAAATAGTAAGATCCATTCCCGAAAAATTATACAGCGGCGCCATTGTGAATTATCCTCCCAATTCAGAAACGGGGCACAAAGAATTGTTGCGGAAAGTACTGGCGGGCATCCGTGAACTGCACAAACTGCTGAATGTAACCAAAGATTTTTCCAAACCCGATGAGTTATTGACCAGCTACGATATCGCCCATCATGCAGGATTATCGCTCGAAGAAGAATACGAAGTATTGCAGCTCTTATATGAAATGCAAAGGCTGGAATATCTGAAACGCCATCTCAGCAAAGTATTACCGGTAGTGGCAGGAATGGAGAACCTGAAAGAAAAGATCCAGCTGAACGGGCATTTTAAAGAGATGAAAGGATTTAATTTTGATTTTTGAATCGTGAATCGTCAGCCGTGGTCGTCAGTGGCCCACTCACGATTGACGACTTATGACTGACGTTTTACCACTCACATTACACTATGCAAACAACCCTCTGTTTCGATTTCGGCAATACCCGTTTAAAATGCGCTGTTTTTGAAGACAGGGATTTTAAAGAAGAAAAGATCCTTTACACGGCGGAAGAAAGTTCTATCCAGGAACTGATCGATCAATACAAACCGGATAAGTCCATTTTATCATCTGTTATCAAACACCCGATGGAGATCGAGAGCCTGCTTGCCAAACACACCCGCTTTCATAAACTCGATCATACCAGTAAACTTCCACTGACCACACCCGTTGGCAAACCGGAAACGATCGGGGCCGACAGGCTGGCTATTTGCGCGGCGGCGGTTGATCTTTTCCCGGAACAGCACAACCTGGCCATCGGTTTGGGAACCTGCATTACCTATAATTATGTGAACAATGCCCATGAATTTCTTGGCGGAAGCATCTCCCCAGGCATGAATATGCGGTTCAGGGCCATGCACGAGCAGACCGCTTTATTGCCTTTGATCAAGCCCGAATCCAGCTTCCCTTTGGTGGGTTACGACACCAAAACCAACATTTTAAGCGGTGTTATCCTCGGAATGTGTAAGGAAATCGACGGAATTATTGAAGCTTATGCGTTGAAATACAGCAACTTTAACGTGCTCTTAACCGGGGGGGATATGGGTTTTTTTGTTCCGCACCTTAAAAACAAGATATTTGCCGACCCTAACTTAATCTACAAAGGCTTGTATGCGATCAGTGAGTACAATAATCGCTAGGCTCTGCTTAGCACTTTTACCGGTTTTTTTTCTGCTTAGCTCCGAGGCGCAACAGAACTCTCCATTTACCAGGTATGGCCTTGGTGAATATTATACCAACCAGCACATTATCAGCCGTTCCCTGGGCGGGTTAACCGCAGCATATGCTGATGGCGCAAATAACAATGTGGGGCAATCCATCAATTTCAGTAACCCCGCTACTTATAGCCAGATGTACATGGTTAACTTCGATCTTGGTCTTACCATCGACTCAAGATCACTGGCAAGTAAAACACCAACCAGTAAATTCACGACCAATAATTTTATCCCTTCTTATATTGCCATTGGCGTTCCGCTTAAAAAAGCGAAAGGATGGGGTATGGCCTTTGGCCTGAAACCGTTGAGCACAGTGAGCTATTCCATCGAAACAAGGGAAAGAATAGCCAACGATAGTTTACAAACTATTTACGAGGGAAGCGGTGGCCTGAACCAGGTATTTGTGGGCATCGGTAAAAGATGGAAAGGATTCAGCCTTGGTTTTAATACCGGTTACAATTTTGGCCGCAAAGACATCACTACCCGCAAAGCATTTATCAATGATACTGTTGCTTACTATCAATCCAAAACTTCTACCGTAACCAATTTTGGCGGTGCTTTCCTTGATGGTGGTATGCAATACGAATTCTCTGTTGCCAAAAAAGTAACTGTAGCCACAAAGACCACGGAAAATTATTTACTTCGTTTTGGACTTACCGGCGGCTTACAACAAAAACTCAGCGCCACACAGGACCAGTTGAAACAAACGTATACGGTAGGTACCGCGGGTGATATAAAAATCGATTCCGTTTCAGAGCTGCACAATATAAAAGGAACCGTAAACATTCCTTCTACTTATGCGGCGGGCATTACGCTTCATAAAGCTACCACCGGCACACGGGGAACTTTTGAAATGTGGTCCATCGGTATGGAATACACCGCTACCCAATGGAGCAATTACCGTTTTTACGACCAGGCCGACAGACTATCGAACAGCTGGCAGTTTAAAGTTGGTGCGCAGTTCTGCCCCGATCCATTATCCGGTATTGGTTATTGGAACAACGTTAACTACCGTATCGGCTTTATGACCGGTAAAGATTACCTGAACCCGGATGGCAATGGCCTGAAACATTATGCTGTTTCTTTCGGCGCCGGTTTACCTATCCGTAAATGGAGGGCTTATGATAACCAGTTCACTTTCCTGAACACGGCTTTGCAGTTTGGAAAACGCGGTTCGGCTGTTAATAATATCACAGAAAGTTATTTTCAATTTTCTTTGGGGATCAGTTTAAGCGATCTTTGGTTTGTTCCACGCAAGTATGACTAATGAACTTCTCCATAAAAAACTAATTAAAGCAGCCATTCTAACCGGCTGCTTTTTTATGTGC
>JAQBNJ010000187.1 GCA_028288645.1 Sediminibacterium sp. | reverse complement strand
ATGATCATGATATCTCGCGGGCTCGAAAAAAGACCACCCGGGTTTCCCAGGTTGGCCAACCCCGAAGGTGTATTCAAAAGGCTGTTGCCAAAATCAAGCCGTGCAAGTGTATTTCCTGTAAAGTTTGTAACAAACAAGCGCCAGGTGCCATTATCGTTGATGGGACAAAGACCGGTTGGCCCTGATAACAAACCATTGAAACTACCCAGGTTGGTTGCTGCAGGTGGGCTGCTGAAATTCGTTCCAAAACTAAACCGCGTAATAGTGCTGTTGCGGTAATTGGCCACAAAACCATACCAGTTATTCAGGTCTTTGAAAACATAGATATCATGCGGATAGCCCATGTTGCCCAGGTTGCCCCAATTCGTAAGGACGGGCGTATTGGCCAATGAAGTACCGAAATCTGCTTTAATGATTCGCGGAGTACTTGTTCCCCCGGCCAGTGGATCACCACCCACAACGATCGCATACCAGTTGGTGCCTTCTTTAACAACTTGTATCCCCTCTGCTCCATCTGGTATGATACCGCCAAAAGTACCAAGCGAAACTGCCGTTGGCGTGTTCAATAAACTATTACCAAAATCAAGTCTCAACAATCCGCCACCATTGCCGTTGTTTACCAGCAACCCGTAATAATTTCCATTTTCATATGCATAATCTACATTGGCTGGAAGATTAAGTTTGCTGTTTACGTTCCCAAGACTCGTACCTATCGGTGGAACATTCACATTTGCCTGGCAAAAACTCCAGAAATACGTACTTGCGGTAACCGGGTTGGTAATCGTAACAGGGCTGTTAACGCAAACCGTATCGGGCATTTGAAACTGGGCCTGTAAACAAAAAGGAATGCCAAAAAAAACAATTAATAGGAACCAATTCAAACAAATGACCGGTTTATCATTCTTTATCACATCACGTCCAGGAAAGAAGAACCTCATATGCTACTAAATTCGCGCAATTTCTCTAAAAACAAAGCCAAACCTTTTCTTTTTTCATTATCAAGACGATAACTGATGTTATGCGTATAATATCGATTGAGATCATAAACCGGATAATCTGTTTCCGCCACAACTTCGTTGATATGTGCCACGCCATACGCATTGGCGAGGTTGAAAGCATCCGCAAAATCTTCTCCCAGTGACTTATTGGCCACCCAGGCCGCAAAAACAAAAGGTAAACCCGTATATGCTTTCCATGCGGCACCGAGATCGTATATATATAGTGAGATCTTTCTTTGTTCCAATGCCCTGTCGCCAATAACGATACCCGCAGTGGTTCCTTTTATATCTGACCGGAAATCTTCTTTCGCATTCTCCAGTATCACGTCTTTCTGCCAATATTCTTTGAGTAATATTTTAGCAAGGTTCACCGAGGTCCTGCTTTGATAATCGAGCAATACTTTTGTTACTTCTTCTAACGGCACTTCGCTAAACAATGCCACTGAAGCTACTTCCCCATCTGCACCAATACAGTAATCGGTGATGATATGCGCTTCCTTTAATTGCGGTATGATGGCTACAGGCACCAATCCCATATCGATCTCGTCGTTCAACAGCATTGCCGCGATCCGTGCGGGGTATTCTTCCAGCAATTCGATCCTGTCCATCAGCCCCGAACGCTTCAATCCATACAATAATGGCCGGGTGTTCAAATAACTTACTGCCCCAACACGTATTCTCTTGTCCAATTCGTCTAAATTTGCAGCAAAGAAACTTAATTAGTAACTAATAATTGAAAATTAATAGTTACTAATTAACAGAATCCATCACGATCAGCAAGCTCAATTACTAATTATTAATTACTAATTATTAATTCCACATGGAACTAAGCCAATTAACAGCAGTCTCCCCTATCGATGGCCGTTATCGCAAACAGGTAAACCAGCTCGATGAATTTTTTTCCGAATATGGGCTCATCAAATACCGTGTACTGGTTGAGATAGAATATTTTTTCTTTCTTGCCGATCAGAAATTTTTCAAACTATCATCCAAAAGCAGGGCGGCCCTGAAAAAAGTATTGGTTGAATTCAGTGTCAGCGACGCACAACAGATCAAACAGATAGAAGCCATCACCAATCACGATGTAAAAGCGGTGGAATATTTTTTAAAGGAACAACTGGATAAAGCAGGTATCCCGCAACTAAAAGAATGGATTCATTTTGGGCTTACTTCGCAGGACATCAACAACACTGCCATCCCTTTAAGCTGGAAGCATTGCATGGAGCATGAGTATTTACCATCACTGATCAATTTACAGAATCATCTATACCAGTTAGCTGCCCATTGGAAGAACATTCCTTTACTGGCAAGAACACATGGACAGCCGGCTTCTCCCACAAGATTAGGTAAAGAGCTCATGGTATTTGTTGAGCGATTGAATAACCAGGTAGAACTATTCTCAAGTATTCCTTACGCTGCTAAATTTGGCGGGGCAACGGGTAATTTCAATGCGCACCAGGTAGCTTATCCGAAAAAGAAATGGGTGGCGCTCGGTAATGCTTTTGTGGAAGATGTGTTGGGATTGCAACGAATGCAGTTCACCACGCAGATAGAGCACTACGATTCTTTAGCCGCCCATTGCGATGCCATTAAACGGATCAACAATATTTTAATTGATCTATGCAGGGATATCTGGACCTATATCAGCATGGATTATTTTAAACAGAAAACGAAAAAAGGCGAAGTAGGATCATCAGCGATGCCACATAAAGTAAACCCGATCGATTTTGAAAATGCTGAAGGCAATTTAGGAATGGCTAACGCATTACTGGAACATTTGTCAGCAAAATTACCACTAAGCCGCTTACAGCGCGACCTGACTGATTCAACGGTATTGAGAAACATTGGCGTTCCCATTGCGCATGTGATCATCGCGTTCAAATCACTGGAGAAAGGTTTAGACAAACTCGTTCTGAATGAAGCTAAATTAAAGGCCGACCTCGAAAATAACTGGGCCGTAGTTGCCGAAGCCATCCAAACCATTTTGCGCCGCGAGAATTATCCGAATCCATACGAGGCATTGAAAGATCTTACGCGCGGTAACCATACGATTGATAAAAAGACGATGCATGACTTTATCGGGAGGTTAAAGGTAAGTGCAGCGTTGAAAAAGGAGTTGAAGGCTATCACGCCTTCGAACTATGTTGGGATTAATCCTGAGTATTAAGATCAAAAACATCAGCTGGTAAGTTGTGGTGTAATACTTCTTTTTGCCACAGAGTACACAGATTACCACAGAGTTTTTCTGTGATAATCTATGTACTCTGTGGCAATTGTTTTTCTATGTAGGTTACTGCAACTTCCCAATGCAACTTTTATGCAACTCCATCCCTATTTGAAATTCTCCCAACCTTTTGTAATTTGAAGGAATTATCACCAACTCAATTCCTTCAACATGCCAAACAATCACTCCCGCCGGAAATTTTTACAAACCATTAGCCTGGGCTTAGGTACCACCCTTACTGCCTCAGCGTTTGCCGCAACGATAAGAAAGCCAACCGATCCCTTTCAAAAAAAATTAGGTGTCGCGCTGGTCGGACTTGGCAGTTATGCAAAGAACCAGCTGGCTGTTGCATTGGAGAAAACAGATAACTGTTATCTCGCAGGTATTGTAACCGGCACACCGGCTAAAGCAGACGAATGGAGTAAGAAATACAATATCCCGCAAAAGAACATTTACAACTACCAGAACTTTGACCAGATAGCAAATAACAAGGACATTGATATTGTGTACGTAGTTCTTCCCAATTCCATGCACCATGAATTTGTTTTGCGCGCTGCCAAAGCCGGTAAACATGTGATGTGTGAAAAACCCATGTCTGTTTCTGTAAAAGAGGCGGAAGAAATGGTTGCGGCCTGTAAAAAAGCAGGCGTACAATTGGGTATCGGCTACCGTTTGCATTTTGAACCCTTTAACCTCGAAGTGAAACGTCTTGGCCAACAAAAAGTATATGGGGATGTTCGTTTTGTGCAAACCAATTTCGGTTTCAGCATCGGTGACCCCGCGCAATGGCGGTTGAAAAAAGAACTGGCAGGTGGCGGGCCCTTAATGGATGTTGGCATCTATTGCGTGCAGGCATCACGCTATGTTACGGGCCAGGAGCCTCTCTGGGTAACTGCGCAATTCGGGCCGGTTACGGATAAAGAACGGTTTACTACGGTAGAAGAATCTGTTTCCTGGCAAATGCAGTTTTCAGATAATACCATGGAACACCCGCCAACAGCGATTTCACCTTATCGCCCAAATCATCGATAATTTC
>JAQBNJ010000097.1 GCA_028288645.1 Sediminibacterium sp. | reverse complement strand
GAAGTCTTTTATGAAATGGGTCTTGCCATTTTTGATGTTTATTTTTTTTGGAGAAATCGCCATTGCGTATTTATATTTTAATAACCCCAGTTGGCCCAATACCAGTTTCTATTATATAATTGGGATTAGTGAATCAATTTTTTACGGATACATTTTTTATCGTCTTTGTCAAAGTGCAATAGTAAAAAAAATAATTTTCATATTAACTTTAATTGGGTTGTCGATATATTCTTTTGGATTCGTTTTTTATCCCAACGACTATACCTACTATATCTTTAGTTTAATCGTATCAGGTTTTTTTTTCTCTTTTATCTCATTAACATATATATACATTGATTTTTCAAACGATAGTCAAAATTCAATGGTCTTTGATTCTGGTTTCTGGATTGCTTTTGGCGTGTCATTATTTTTTTCAGGAATCAGTATTGTATTTTGTTTACATGACTATATTGTCAAACACAATCTCAATTTATTCGGCATTAGACTATACAATATAGTCCCAAGAATTTTGTGCGTTATTTTGTATTTAAGTATTTCTATCTCCATTATCCTATGCAAAAAGAAAACCAAGATATCGTTGTAGCTATATTGATCGGCAGCCTGTTTATCCTGCTTTTTGGCTTTGTAGCTTTTATGGTAATGATCAACTATTTCAGAAGAAAACGGAAACTTCTTTTGGAAAAAGAAAAGCAGGAAGCGTATTTTAAACAGACCTTGTTAGAGGCGCAACTGGAGATGCAGGAACATACTTTCAGGATAATCAGCCAGGAAATACATGATAATGTTGGGCAAATACTTAGCCTGGCAAAAATTAATCTGAATATTATCACAATTGAACAAAAAGAGAACGAAAGCTTTCATACCATCAAAGATCTTGTTACCAATGCGATCGGGGAATTACGCGACCTGGGCACAGGGTACTACGCGGACAGGTTAGTGGAAGAGGGCCTTATACACGCAATCCGCCATCAATTGCAGCAACTTAATAAAACAGGATTGTTTACCACTTCATTTGAATCGGAGTTTGAATCACTGCCTGTTGAGAAAAACAAGATCATTTTTTTGTATCGCATGGTACAGGAAGTTTTGAATAATGTCGTAAAACATTCTGGGGCAGATAAAGTAAGTATACATATATTTAAGAAAGATGACGAAGTGCATATTCAAGTATCGGATAACGGGAAGGGTTTTGTAAAAAGCAGTGCAGGTTTCAAACCGGGCATTGGGCTCAGCAGCATTCAGCAAAGAGCTTTGATGATAGACGCCACGGCTGATATCAGCAGCATCCCCGGGACAGGTACGACGGTTAATTTGATATTCAAGCAGATAATATGATTAAGATCGCTTTGGTAGATGATCATGTGGTATTGCGAAAAAGCCTTGGAGTTTTAATTAATAAACTTGAAGACTTTACTATTGTCTTTGAAGCAGATAATGGCAGGCACCTTACTGAACAATTAAAAACACAACCTATCCCCGATATTATTTTGCTTGATGTTACGATGCCATTTTTTAATGGTATTGAAACAGCAAACTGGCTGAAACAAAAATATCCGCAAATAAAGATACTCGCATTGAGTATGTTGAATAGTGAACTGGTAGTGATCAGGATGCTGAAGAACGGTGTACGGGGATATATATTAAAAGATTGCGAACCGGCAGAATTGTTTACTGCCTTGCATAAAGTTCATGACCAGGGCTACTATTATAACGACCTTGTAACTCCCAAAATGAATTTCAGGAATCTACCTCCGGATCTTGTTGTCCTGAACTCTCAGGAACTTTCTTTTTTGCGATGGACCTGTACCGAATTGACGCATAAACAGATCGCAGACGAAATGCAGGTTAGCCCGAGGACAGTTGATGGATACAGAGATTCTCTATTCAAGAAGCTTGAAGTAAATTCAAGGGTTGGACTAGTTGTTTATGCTATCAAAAATGGATTTGTGAGTATATAGATCCATTTGGTATCTGCGGTTAAAGAAAAAAACGGGGTTTTTCCCGTATGCCAGCAAAAATCCTCTCCCTACATTTATACCGTCAAAGAGCACTAAACCGGTAGACTAACAGCTTTTACCCGTTTAGCAGAAATAGCGGCCCAATACCGGGGGGAATTTGGACCCGCTATTTCTGCCTCTTTCACAAGATATTTCGAATCAATTCTCAGTTTAGCAGTGGACTGGTTAATTGGATTTTTAGCGGGAGAGGATTACCTCTCCTTTTTCATGATCATGTCTGCCACCCTCTCTCCATCCATCGCTGCGCTTACAATACCACCGGCGTATCCCGCGCCTTCTCCACAAGGATATAAATTAGCGACTTGCGGATGAGCCAGGCTTTCATTATCTCTTGGTATACGCACAGGCGAGGAGGTTCTGCTTTCAGTAGCGACCACAACGGCATCATTGGAGAAATATCCCCGCATCTTTTTTCCAAACGCAACAAAACCTTTTTGGAGGCTTTGATAAACAAACGCAGGCAACACATCCCGAAGATCTGAAGACACAATGCCCGGCAGGTAACTGCAATCAGGCAATGTTGCTGATGTTTTGTTGTTACAGAAATCAACCATTCTTTGTGCAGGGGCCTGTAATTTTCCACCTCCTACAGCAAAAGCTGTTTGCTCGATAGCTTGTTGAAAATGCAAAAGTGTTAGCGGGTCATTCTCTGTAATGCGTTTTCCATCTTTGTTGTTTTTCTGCAGGTATTTTATTGCGTCGGCCAGTTCTACCTGTACTACCATACCACTGTTTGCATAAGGATTATTCCGTTTGCTCGGGCTCCATCCATTTACCACCAGTTCACCAGGATTAGTAGCGGCAGGTGCAATGATCCCTCCAGGGCACATACAAAAACTAAACACGCCTCTTTCATTCACCTGTTCTACCAATCCATAAGAAGCGGGTGGAAGATGCTCGTCCCTTATGGGGCAATGATATTGTATTGAATCGATCAATGTTTGCGGATGTTCGATGCGAACGCCTAAAGCAAAAGGTTTCGCTTCTATTGTCAATCCTTTTCTTTGAAATAGATGAAAAATATCGCGCGCCGAGTGGCCTGTTGCAAGAATAGCGGCATCTGCTGTGATCATATCACCATCTGAACTGATCACGCCTTTTAGTGTACCATTCTCAATAATGAGATCAGTTACTTTTTTCTCAAACAGGAATATGCCGCCGCTTTGCACGATCTGCTCCCTGATCGCCGTGATGATAAGTGGTAGCTTATTGGTACCAATATGCGGGTGTGCTTCATACAATATCTTTTCATCGGCGCCAAACTGGCAAAGCAGGTTTAAGATCCGGTTGATATCGCCGCGCTTGCTACTTCTTGTATATAATTTTCCATCACTATAGGTTCCCGCACCGCCTTCTCCAAAACAATAATTGCTTTCCGGGTTTACAACACCTTCTTTGTTTAACAGGGCAAGATCGCGCCGCCGCGCTCTTACATCTTTTCCTCGTTCAAGAATGATGGGCTGAATACCTGCTTCAATTAATTTCAATGCAGCAAACAAACCTGCGGGACCAGCACCAATGATGAT
>JAQBNJ010000087.1 GCA_028288645.1 Sediminibacterium sp. | reverse complement strand
CAGAAACAAGGAAGAGAACGGAACCTTATCAGTTGCCTCCGTTATGGAAGACGTGGTTGATGTGATCTCCAGTAAATTGGCAAAAACAGAAAGGGCAGATGTTCCCCTGATCAGCAGTGTAACACTTGGAAGAACCTACACAGTTGTGATCGATGCGGGCCATGGCGGAAACGACAAAGGAGTGATCGGCGCCGATGGTACAGCTGAATCAGGTATTACCCTCCCACTCGCAAAAGCGATCAGGGATCTGAATACAAATGATAATATCCGCATCATACTTACCAGGGAGGAAGATATATATCAACATCCTACACAAAAAGCGGTGATCGCCAATGAATATCATCCCGATCTTTTTGTTTCACTGCATTGTAATGAAACATCGAATACAAAAAATAGAAACGGTTATCCCACAACCGGGATTGAAATATTTATTCCTGAAAAAGAAGGCTCTGCTGATTATAACGGAAGCGTAGTTTTTGCGAACGCGTTGGCCAACTCGCTGAATAGCCTGCATCAAAAAATGCTTGGTATAAAAACAAGGAACAAATTGATTCATGTGCTTAAAGAGGTACAAAGTCCTGCCGTTCTTATCCAGGCAGGATTTATGACCAACCAGGATGACCTGAAAAAATTAAAAGATGCATCTTATCAAAAACAAATGGCCGCATCTATTTTACAGGGCATCAACAATTACCTGCGCAGCACCATGTTGAATCCCGTTGGGAAAGAAGCATCGCTCACAGATCCCGGGACCGGTGTCTTTGAGGCACTTGCAGGAGATCTGAAAACCGGTGCTGGTTATGGGCGTACTGCCCTGGCGGCTGATAAATATTTTGTTGCGGGAAACCTGATCAGGTCAACGCTTCAAGGTATTCAGATCACTGATACGATCCCATCCACCATGCCCCCCCTCAATAACAATAAGCGTTATAATGACTGGGGTACAGATGAAGCAATAAACCGCCTGAAAATGGGAAATTCACTGTTCATCGTTGATGGCGTTAAGTCTGATCTTTCTGTATTGTCATCCCTTGATCCGAACCAGATCGAGTCGATAGATGTGTTGAAATACCCGTCCTCGGTTAGTCAATATGGAGAGGCGGGAAGGCAAGGCGTAGTGCGTATCACCACTAAGGCTTTTGGAAACGCGCAAAGAGCCGCATTCGGAAATAGCAGTAACGGATCCCTGCCTGGCTTCCCGGTAACATCTACTGCCGTTGATCCGCTCGGCAATCCTGCAAAAAACAGGAAGATCTATATAAAAGACGCTATTTACCAGGGTAATGCGGTAAGCGGCACAAAAGTTTGGGAGGAAATGCATGAAACAACTTCAAACAGCGAAGGTATATTCACGATCTACGTTGGCCAGGGAAAAAAGTCAGCTTCCATCGCGTTGGATAATATCGGCAAAATAGATTGGGCGAATGGCCCTTTCTTTATCAATTATAAAGTAGCAGTTGCGCCTTCCATTGTCGCTACCTGGTGGGTACCAGCTGATAATTTAGCAGATATTGGTACCTCTCAAATGATAAGTGTGCCATATGCATTGTATCAAGGCAGTATCCGTGGCAATAATGGAAATGAAAATAGTCAGCCTTCAACTTTTTTGATCACCGATAGCCTCGGAGCTGTAACCTGGCGAACACCCGGACAGGCAAATTTAAGTTTTGTATCAAAATACAACGAGAATCTTTTGTCTGCAGCGGGAAAGGATATTACCATTGAACCAAATACCACCGCTGTTGTAGATGTAACCTGCCCGGGTGTAAAAAAAGGAAACCCTGTAGTGATTACACCATTGGTTGAAGATGCTTCCTGGACCATACATTCTGCATGGGTATCAGACGATAATATTGTAAAGATCCGGTTTGCCAATAATAGCTATAAAGCGGTTAAAGTCTCAGGAAGCCAGTATAAGATCACCGTAGTGCGGGATGATGAAACCAGGGCGGGTGACGTGAAGATCAATGCGCAATCAGTTCCGCGTTTAGTAGCAACTGGTACACCGCATGAAAGTATACCGAATGAAGTGGTGGTTACCGGTTATGGAACGCGCACTTCGGGCAAACTTGCTTCACGTCCGGTGTTCAGAGGCTATCACGGACCTATTACACCCGCCGAATTTCCCGGTGGAAATACTGCATGGGATAATTATGTTTCGCGCAACTTTCGCATGCAGGCTATAAAGAGCGGCGTGCCCCGTGGCAGGTACACCGTTACAGTGTCATTCACGGTAGATGAATCCGGTAGTCTTACCGATATACGCGCTGAAAATGACCCGGGCTATGGCGCCAAAGAAGAAGCGATCCGCGTAATATCCAACAGCCCGAAATGGAAACCCGGCTTTGATAAAGAAGGAACACCCGTACCCACCGCATTTAAAAAACAAGTCTCGTTTGCGGTTGATGTAATCGGCAGCATTAAGACACGTGACTTAAATGGGATTGAAAAAGTAACTGTACCCGGTACCATCAAAAGCGGCACATTCAGTGGAACATTGCGTGTGGAGGGCAGGGAAATTACGGACTTAACAATACCGGTCACTATCAAGGGTGGAACATTCAGCGGAACACTTTCTTCCATTACCTATACACCGGTTAGTATACCTGCAGAATTTCCCGGGGGATTGCCCGCATGGACAAAATATCTTGAGCGCAACCTGGATAAGGATGTTCCCCTGAAAAGGGGGGCGCCTCCGGGCAGGTACACAGTAAATGTTTTGTTTGATGTAGCCGAGGATGGAATAGTTAGCAATGTAAGAGCAGAGAATGATCCGGGCTATGGAACCAAAGAGGAAGCGACAAGAATGTTTACAAAGGGCCCGAAATGGAAACCGGCGACCAGGGATGGGGAAACAGTGGCGTACACACATAATCAAACCATCAGTTTTTTTGTGAAAGATCCGAAAACGGCTGTTAACCCCGTTGCATCTAACGGAGCTGAAGCGTTCAGTGGTAAAAACTATGGACAAAAACTAGAGGAGTTAAAAGCAAATAATACAAAATCGTATTTTATTATCGACGGCACTTCCTGTATTGCATTTAGCAATGGTTATCTTTCTTTTGATAATGTTACGGAT
>JAQBNJ010000075.1 GCA_028288645.1 Sediminibacterium sp. | reverse complement strand
ATCATTACCAAAAATGAATTCTTTGATTTTGAGGCAAAATACCAGGGCAAAAGTGAAGAGATCACGCCCGCACTGATCGATGCCGGGATGAAAGATCAGCTCGAATCAGCCGCTAAAAGAGTATACGAGGTATTGAACTGTCGTGGCGTGGTGCGTATCGATTTTATCTATAACAGCAACGCGCAACAACCCTATATGCTGGAAGTGAACACGGTACCGGGACAAAGCGAAGCCAGCGTAATACCCCAGCAGATAAGGGCCATGGGCTGGAGCCTGAAAGATTTTTATTCGGCTGTAATTGAAACAGCTTTAACTTGATTTTGGAATTTTGTTCCGATAAATCGGGAGGGAAATTTTAGAATTGGCTTATCTTCCCTCAAATTCCATCCCGCAAGTGCGGGACCCAATTTAAAATAGCACATGTCCTTCATCCATAAATACATCACTTCAAAACCACTCTGGGTAAACATCCTCGTAGGGCTGGGCCTTATCCTGGTATTGGTGTTTCTTTTCTTTGCTTCCTTATCCTGGTTAACGGGTTATAATAAGTATGAAAAAGTTCCGGCAGTTACCGGCCAGAATGCAGATGCTGCAAAACAATTCCTGGAAAGTAAAGGCTTTGATGTAGTGATACAGGATTCTGTGTATGTTGATACGATCGCGAAACTTGCGGTTGTCCGTCAATCACCTGAAGCGGATGCGATGGTAAAATCAGGAAGAACGATTTACCTCACCATCAATCGGAGCATTGCTCCACAGGTAGAAATGCCAAACCTCGCGGGTTTCTCTATCAAGAGTGCTGAAATGTATTTGCAGAGCCTTGGATTAAAACTCGGTGAGATCAGTTATGAAGCGGATATCGCACGCAATGCTGTGTTGAGGCAATTATACAATGGCGAGCCGATCGCTCCCGGTACCAAAATTCCGATCGGTTCGGTGATCAGTTTTGTATTGGGCAGCGGCGAAGGTGGTGGTGTGATCAATGTTCCCAACTTGATCGGTATGACATATGAAGAAGCAAGAACGTATTTATCAACCATGGGTATAAACATTGGTAGTGTTACAGGAATGGATGAGATCAAAGATTCTGCCAGTGCATTTGTTGTAAGACAGATCCCCGATGTACTAACGGATTCTATCGGCCCATCCGGGATGCGCGTACCTAATAAGATCAAGCAGGGCCAGCTGATCGATGTATATATCGGCACAACAGCGCCCCCCAAAGGAAATTAAAATCGAATTGAATTAAATCTGATAACCTCACTTATATGCAAACCATAACTGTAGAAGAACTCAAAGCGAAAATTGATGCAGGTGAAAATTTACACCTTGTTGACGTTCGTGAACCACATGAGAATGCCGAATTCAATATCGGTGGATTGTTATTGCCGCTTGGCAAAGTACAAACCATGCAGACAGACGAAATTGATGAACTGAAAGATGAAATCGTTTACATCTACTGCCGCAGCGGCAACCGCAGCGGACAAGCCTGTTTGATACTTGAAACCATGGGATATAAGAATGTTGTGAACGTTACAGGCGGGATGCTTGCATGGCAGGAACGGATTGTGAAATAATATTGAATGTTGAACACTGAACAAGGAATTTTGAAGTGAGAAAGCCGCAGATTCGCAGATTTTTTTGATCTGCGAATCTGCGGCTTCCTTACTTCTAAATTCAAAATTCCTTGTTCAGTGTTCAATATTCATCAGAGCTTAATATTCACCCCGATCATATAATTCGTTCCCGCCATCGGGTAATAACCATTTTCAGTGGTTAGTGTATTGGTTAGGATATAATTGTACGTATATCCATTCGGCTCATATTTTTTGTTGAACACATTGTTAACTTGTCCTGTAATATTCCAATCGGAGAACAGAACTTTTTTAATGCTCCAGCCGACACGGATATTCTGTACAAAAAATGCATTCAGCTTGCGGTCCTCGCTCTGGCTGTTGTCCATATATTCTTTACCAACGTATTTGCTTACCAGGCTCAGCTCAACATTTTTTACCGGCAGGATATTGATCGTCGCGCCGGCAATCACGGAAGGAGAGAAGGAGATATCTGTGTTTTTATGCAGCACAGCATTCTGCAAACCATTATCATAATTGTCAATGTATTCCACAAAAGAACTGATCTTATTTTTATTCAGGGTAAGATTGCCTGATACGTTGATCCATTTATCCAATACAGCACCGCCCTGTAATTCAATTCCCAAACGATAACTGTGTGGTACGTTCACACGTGTGTAAGAACCCACATCATTGATCTGTCCTGTTAAAACCAACTGGTTAAAATAATACATGTAATAAATATTCGCGCCGAAATGGTAGTTGCTGTTCTTTTTTTCAACACCCAGTTCCATATCGTGCATTGTTTCCGCTTTCGGTTGTGAAGTAACCCCCGTCTGGAAATCATCCCTGTTCGGTTCTTTGTGTGCCAATGCATAACTGAAGAATGTTTGCCATCCGTTATTTGTATAGGTGATGCCGGCTTTTGGATTTACAAAATCAAAACTACGGTTCACATGCAATGATGGGCTTCCTTCAAATCCATTCATATCATGGTTCACATGGCGATACTGCAGATCAGCGAAGCTTGACCAATGCGTACTAACCTGGTGCTGCCATTTGGTATAAAAATTAATATCGGTCTTGGTTGCGGGATAATCATAATAACGGTAGTCCTTTGAAACCGTGCCAGTTTGCATCCAGGCAATATTTCCATAGTGCTTGCCATCATATTTTGTCCATCCACCGCCAAAGGTTAATTCGTCTTTTGCATTTTTGTATTGGAGGGAAAGGATCTGTCCGTAAAAATAATTGTCTAACCAACGTTGTCTAACAAGATCTGTTTTGGTAAACGTTGTTCCTCCAACCACTGCATTAGGCAATCCATATTTTGAATAGGACTGTGCTGCTTTGTATTCTTCATAATAACCTTTACCTCTTGTAAGGAAACCAGCGGTATTAAATGACCAGTTACTGTTGAATGAATGATTAAAGAATAACTGGTAATGTGTTTGCGTATAATTGTCGGTCTGGTTATCATAAGGTGTTCCTGCTTTTTCTGTCCCCGCAGGATTGTTGGTACGATCGGTGGCCAATAAATAATCCGGCACGCCATACCATGCCTGGTAAGTTTTTTCTTTCCCTGAAAAAATATTCAAACGCAAAGAAGATCTCTTACTGAGATAAGCGGTGCTGAAATAAAAAGACTGCAGGTTGCTTTTTGCGCGTTGGATATATCCATCGCTGTTAATGCGGCTCAACCTTGCATCAACGGTAAAATGATCACCCAATAAACCTGTTCCTGCTTTCAATGTATTCTTCCAGGTATTGAAAGAACCAAAACTGTTGTTGGATTCGGCATAGGCTTTTTCATTGTACTCATTGGTAGCAAGGTTGATCGTTCCGCCAAATGCGCCTGCTCCATTAGAAGATGTGCCGACACCCCGCTGTACCTGTATGCTGCCGACAGACGAAGCAAAATCAGGAAGGTCAACAAAATAAGTGCCCATACTTTCCGCATCATTATAGGGAATACCATTCAGTGTTGTGTTGATACGCGATGCATCAGTACCGCGGATCCGGATGGCGGTATAGCCTACACCATTTCCTGCATCAGAATTCACCACAACAGAAGGTGTTTGATCAAGCAGGAAAGGAATGTCCTGCCCGAGATTCGTTTTTTCGATCTGTTCTTTACTGAGATTTACTTTTGCAAAAGGCGCTTTGTCCGAAGCGCGCACGGACCTTACTTCCAATGGCTGTAAATAAAGTGTGGCCGGTGTTAAAGCGATCGTTAATTGGATGGTTGTACTGCTTACGCTTACAGGCTGGCTGTATAGCCTGTGCCCAAGACTGTTGATGGATAGTTCGTATTTTCCTTCGGCAACACGAGAAAAACTAAACTGACCTTTTTCATCGGTCAGCGTTTGTCGCCCGGCCAGGCTAACTACTGCGCCTGAAACCGGGATTTTAGAACTGCTTTCTGTAACGGTGCCTTGTACAAGGCCTTTGACGGGTTGAGAGATGGCATGGATGGTTAAGAATGCCAACATCATTGTTCCCAAAAACT
>JAQBNJ010000071.1 GCA_028288645.1 Sediminibacterium sp. | reverse complement strand
TGTTTTTTATTCATATGGTAACCGGGCAATACGTGTTCAGGATATTCTTCACGAAGCTCTATCGCCCTGTCAGGATCGCATTTTACATTGAATTGCAAAGGATGACTTTCGAGGCCTGTCAACAGGAAAACCTTACCATTTACTTTGTACACCAAAGTATCAGGACCAAAAGGAAGTGTTTCTTCCACATCGGCTTTTTGCAAACAGTACTCCTGTAGTTGTTCAATATTCATAGAAAAGAATTAGAATGATAAAGCTATTTCAAATGAATGAATCCCACAGGCACTTCGCATTTCTAAATGTTCCGTAGGAACATCTCGTGGGTAGCAACATGAAATGTTGTGTTTTCGCGTTCCGTAGGAACGCATGGTGTACATCCCGTAAATATTATCGTCTTGCCGATTATCGGAAATCACCAATCGTTCCTACGGAACGAACGCGTGCTTCATCCGATGTGTTTCTACCCACCAGATGTCCCGATGGGACATTGAAACAACGTGTTCCGTAGGAACATCCCGTGGGTAGCAACATGTTAATGTAGCGTTTTCGCGTTCCGTAGGAACGCATGGTGCTCATCCCGCAAATATTATCGTCTTTGCCGTTTATCGGAGATCACCAATCATTCCTATGGAACGAACGGGTCATCATCCGAATTGTGTTCTACCCACCAATTGTCCCGATGGGACATCTAACCTGAAACCTTTAAAATCTTTTTTGTTCCGTAGGAACAATGGGTAGGTAGCCTTGAATCGATGATGGTTCACGCACGTTCCGTAGGAACGTTTGGTGCTGGTTTTAGACATTGACAAAGATTCGAATCCGAAATACACTCTCAAAACAAGGCATACAATTTTTAGCAAGTACCTTTATACAGATGGATTACCTCAAACAATACCGCAGCTTTATCAGCAGCCACTACGTGAGTGAAGGCGTGCGTATTACCGTGGGTGTACTGGTTCCTGTATTAGTGTTGGGATATTTCGGATTGCTAACGATCGGGCTGGCTATGGGCTTAGGCGCTTTGTGTGTAAGCATTACAGACAATCCCGGCCCTATTCATCATCGTAGAAATGGGTTGTTGGTGTGTGCACTGCTCATTTTTGTAGTGGCTATTGTTGGTAGCCTGGTACAGCAGGTTCAGTGGTTGTTCATGGTATTGCTGCCGGTTTGTTGTTTTGTTTTTTCCATGATCGGTGTGTATGGAGCAAGAGCCACATCTATTGGTATTGCGGCTTTGTTTGTTTTGGTTCTGCAGACCGAACATCATTATACCGGGTGGCAGATCGTGTACAATGCCTTGTATATACTCGCCGGTGGATCCTGGTATATTTTGTTGAGCCTGTTTGTAAACAGTATCCGCCCGTATAAAATTATACAGCAGGCATTAGGTGAGTATGTGATGGCCACGGCAGATTATTTAAAAGCAAAAGCCGTATTCTTTGATACAGGAACCGATCGCGAAAAAAATTATGAAGAGATCTTACGTACACAGATTATTGTGCAGGAAAAACAAACACTGGTTGCGGAACTGATCTTTAAAACAAGAAGCATTGTAAAAGAATCCACGCATACAGGTCGTGTGCTGATGATGGTGTTCATGGATGTGGCCGATCTTTTTGAAGTAGCCATGACCTCGCACCAGGACTACGAAAAACTGCACAGGTATTTTGATGATACGGAAATATTGATTGAATACCGACATCTCATCAATACATTGGCCGATGAATTAGACGAGATCGGCATTGCTTTGAAAAGCGGTCGGCGTTCCGGGTATGATAAACGTATTGATGCAGAACTAATTGAAGAAAGACAACACTTAAAAGAGCTTCGCTTAAAAAATCTCCGTCCCGATAATCTTGATGGCTTCATCAGCCTGCGGCATATATTGGATAGTATTGATGAGATCGCTACGCATATCCGCACCCTGCATCAATACACTTCTTATGATGCAAAACTCCGCCGCAAAAAACTCAATGCACCTGACCCGGAAGATTTTATCATTCACCAGTCCATCGACCTGCAACTGATCATTGATAACCTGTCTTTCCGCTCCAATATCTTTCGTCATTCATTGCGGATTTCGGCTGCGGCTTTGTTTGCGTATATCATTGCAGAATTTTTCCCGCTGGGGCATGGATACTGGATCTTGCTGGCGGTGATCGTGATCCTGAAACCCGCCTACAGTTTAACGCGACAAAGAAATATTGAACGTTTATCAGGAACGATCATCGGTGCAAGTATTGGCGCCTTGTTGTTATACCTCGTAAAAAACGAAACGGCTATTGTTGTCTTACTCGCCATCAGCATGATCGGCGCTTACAGTTTTATGCGCAAGAAATATCTTGTAAGCGTTGTATTGATGACCTTGTACCTATTGCTGATGTTCCACCTGCTTGATCCCAAAGATTTCAGAAGCATCATGATCGATCGCGTAATAGATACAGCCATCGGTTCCGTGATTGCGATCATTTTTGGCTTTATACTGGCCCCTGTTTGGGAACATGAACACATCAACGAATACATGGGTGAGGCGTTAAAAGATATCATCAAATATTACAAACTCATCACTGCGCCTTTTATTGGAGAAGCGGTTGACAAACAGGAGGCAATTGTTGTGAGAAGGAACAGCTGGGTATCACTCGCCAACCTCTCCGATACCTTTACCAAAATGTTATCAGAACCCAAACGCAAACAAAAGAATGCAGAGCAATTGCACCAGTTTGTGGTAGCTAATCATATGATGGCATCGCATATTGCAACACTTTCCTATTATGCTGATTCTGTTAAAGCTGAATATATCACCGAAGATTACCGTCCTTTGATCACTGCTACTTTACAGGCATTGCAACAGTCGCTGGATACAGTGCAGGGTGAAAAAAAGGATAAGGACCTCATCATCAAAACCGATCCTGAACAGATCCGCTTACTCAGCCAGCGAATCAATACATTGGTAACAAAGCGGCAGGAAGAATTGAAGCAAGGGCAGATAGAAAGTAACACCAGTAAAACTTTATCCGATTTCAAATCGATCACGGACCAGTTTTATTTTATTTATAAGATTGCGGTGGATGTCGAGAAGGTTACTTTAAAATTGCAAGGATCTTCAAATTCATAAAATGGCACACGGATTAAACGGAAAAAACGGATTAACGCGGATCAAATCCGTGTCAATCCGTTTTTTCAGCGTCATCCGCGTGCCATTTTCCCGAAGGGAAATATTACATCATCTTCTTAATCACATCCACCAATTCCCCCTTCGTAATAGGAATACCCATCACTTTATTATAAGGTTTCGCATCAACCAAATATTGGTCGCGGATAATTTTTACAAGCTGGCCATTGTTGATCTCAGGAATTAAAACATGTTCAAAATTATTCATGATCTCACCAAGGTTTCTGGGGAAAGGGCGCAGGTAACGGATATGTGCGTGGCTCACCGCATGGCCCTCGGCCTGTAATTGCAGCACGGCACTTTTGATCGCGCCATAGGTTGAGCCCCACCCGATCACCAATACTTTTCCTTTTTCGGGGCCGCTGTCTATTTTTTGTAATGGAATATGATCAGCGATCTTATCAACTTTCGCCTGGCGGATGTTCACCATGTGCTGGTGATTTTCCGGTTCGTAGTTAATGTTGCCGGTTACGTCCTGTTTTTCCAAACCACCGATGCGGTGTTCTAAACCTGGAGTGCCTGGAATGGCCCATGAGCGCGCTAATTTTTCATCTCTTCTGTAAGGTTGAAATTTCGGTTCGTCTTCTGCGAGTTGTTTTTTGAAATTAACGGTGATGGGTGCAAGGTCAGCAGATACGGGATACTTCCATGGTTCTGCGCCATTCGCAATATATCCATCACTCAATAAAACAACGGGTGTCATGTGCTGTATGGAAATGCGTGCGGCCTCGTACGCTGCATCAAAACAATCGCTTGGTGTTGATGTGGCAATGATCGGCATCGGGCACTCGCCATTACGGCCGTAGTATGCCTGCATCAAATCACTCTGTTCCGTCTTTGTTGGCAAACCGGTTGATGGTCCGCCACGTTGTATGTTGATGATGAGCAAAGGAATTTCTAACATCACAGCCAATCCCATCGCTTCTGCTTTCAAAGCCATACCTGGACCCGATGTTGCCGTAACACCTAATGATCCGCCATAGCTTGCACCGATAGCAGCGGCAATAGCAGCAATCTCATCTTCTGCCTGGAAAGTTTTGATACCGAAATTTTTATACTTGCTTAATTCATGCAGAATATCTGAAGCTGGTGTGATCGGATAAGCGCCTAGGAAAATTTCCAGTCCGCTTTTTTCTCCCACGGCAATCA